>DYDC01000362.1 GCA_020718125.1 Methylacidiphilum sp.
ACACCAGCTTCGGGTCCCGCGCGAACGCCTGCGGTGTCGCCAAGTCCTCCGCCTTGAACGTCCGCCACAACACGCCCGCCCCGCGGAACGTCGGGATGCCGCTTTCCGCCGAGATGCCCGCCCCGGTGATCACCACCACCCGGTTCGCGCGCTTCAGCGCCGTCACCACATTGCCTGAGATGCTCAATGCCATCGCCCACGTTTGTCGCCCGCCCGACCACCCGCCGTCAAGCCTTCCGCCCGTAGCCGCCGACCTGTGGGCGCACCCGGACACTGCCCCCGTTTGGGAGTTCCGCCTTCAGTGAAAGCGCTGCTGAGGTAGCTCGACATTCCAATGTCGAGGTCTCCGCACCGATAACCCCAGCGCGTTCGACGCAAGTCTCGACATTGGAATGTCGAGCTACTTGGGGGCAGCGGGCGGATGCGCCCCCGACCTGTAGGCGCCGACGTAAGGAGGCGGAATCGTAGTGGAGCGAGTGAGCATTCTTATCTCAAGGTTATGTTCAAGTCATTGATGTCAGTTCCGCCGGCCGGCCTGAAGGGCCGGCCATATATCAGCCCAGCGAGTTCGCGAGCGACGCCCTGGGCTGACTTACTGCAGCCTTTCAGGCTGCTTGCGGTCGGACGTTTTCAATCGCGCTCATTTTCGCGGCTTGGATTGAATCGCGCGCCACCTCTGGTAAGATGGCTGCGTCATGACCGAGCGACAGTTCTACGACTGGCAGACCGCCGGAGGCGGTGGCGACGTGTCGCTCTCGGCAGACATGCTGGAGCAACGCGGCATCCCGTGGTGCATGATCGGCGGACTGGCCGTCAACCACTGGGCCGAGGAACCGATGGCGACCGCGGACGTTGACCTCGTCATCGCCACCGACCGCGTGGAGGAGGCCGTCGCGGCGCTGGTGAAAGCCGGCTTCAAGGCCAGGCGATTCGAGTGGTCGGTGAACCTCAAGGGCCATTCCAAGGTCAGCGTGCAAATCAGCACGGCTCCCTTCTATCAGCCATTTCCGGCGCGTGCCGTGCTGGCCAAGGTGCATGGCATCCGGATGCGTGTCGCGAGCCTCAAGGACACCTTGAGCGGCAAGATCGAGGCGTGGCGCGACCGCGCTCGCCGCCCCAGCAAACGGCAAAAGGACCTCACCGACATCCTGCGCATGGTCGAAGCCCACAAGGAACTGCGCCGCCTGCTGCCCGCCGACGTCCGCGCCAGGCTCGATCAGGAATGATCGGCGCAGATTCCGCCGTAGGCGCCACCAGCGAGGCGGCGCGTTGGAGTTCAAGCTTCAAAGGCTGTGTGAAAAACGCTGTTGGCCGTCTGCCAACTCCGTTAGGAGCGTCATGTTTGTAGCCCGACCGATGGCGATTACCTCAAGCTCCGTAGGAGCGGCATGTGACGGCTGGAGAATCGGTTGGCCTCGCACATGTCGCTCCTACGGAGCTGACGCTATGCGACATGGCGGTTGCTATAAACATGGCGCTCCTAACGGAGCTATCCGCCGCAGGACCGTTTTCCACACAGTTTCCAAGGCGTGAACTCCAACCGTGGCGGAGCGCAACTCAGCAGACGCCGCAATTCCGCCGCGCAAACTTGAGCGTCTCTTGGAACGAGCGGATGCCGGTGGAGGCGCCGATGGCTTGGACGCAGCACGCGCCGACGGCGTTGGCGAAGCGACCGGCGCAGTGGAGCGAGAAACCCCGCAGCCGCGCCGTGATGAAGCCCGCCAGCCATGAATCGCCCGCGCCGGTGGCGTCCACGACTTTCTTCACGAGGATGGGCGGCGCGTGGACGAGCTTTTGCGGCTCGGCAGCGTCGCTGAGCAGGCAGCCCTCAGCGCCGAGCTTGACGCCGACGATGCCGGGCGCGCCCGCGCCGCGGAACCTGGCGATGATCTTCTCCGGCGAGTCCACGCCGCTGATGCTGCGCGCCTCGTCGAGGCTCGGCACGAAGATGTCCAGCCACGGCATGGCCTTGGCGATCTGGCCGAAGTTCTTCGCGCCCGCCACGCAGTCCAGCGCGGTGATGATGCGCGGGCCGGCGCGCTTGATGGCCCGCAACGCGGCGCCCCACGCCGGCTCCAGTTTCGGCATCAGGCCGTGGTAGCCGAGGCAGACGGCCCGCGCGCGGCGGATGTAGGGCAGCCGCGCGACGATGTCGGCGGCGGTGAGCTGGTTGCCGCAGCCGCCGGTGTGGAAGAAGCTGCGCTCGCCGCTGGGATCCACGCAGACGATGGTGGCGCTGGTCTGGCCGCGCTTGTCCGTGATGAGGCCGCCGAGGTCAACGCCCGCGGCCCGCAGCCGCCGCGCGGCGGTGGCGCCCCAGTCGTCGTCGCCGACGCGGCCGAGCGCGCCGACGCGCAGGCCGAGCTTGGCGGCGGCGATGCCGACGTTGCAGACGTTGCCGCCGGTGTGCAACTCGATGGCGTCGCTGAGGTAGAGCTTGCCGTGGCCGATGGGCCGATCGAGGGCGACGGGCCGGCCAATGATGTCGGCCACAACGTGCCCGACGAGGATGAGGTCGAGGGTTTGTTTCATGGCGATGCGCTGGTGCGATGCGGTGCCGGTTTACACTTCTTTCCACTGTCCCGGAACCGGCGGCGGGAACTGGTCGTTCTCGTCGGCCTTGACGGGAGGCGGGCTGTTCTCGGTCAGCGTGTCGAGGTTCTCGTAGAACTGGAATTCGGAGTTCATCATCTGCTCCCACGTGATCATCTGGCCCATGTGGCAGGCCGCGCGGCCCATGAGCGTGGTGAGGTCGGAATAGCAGGCGCACTTGCACTCGTTGTGCGGGCGGTCGTTGCGAATGCTGGTGATGAAGTCGTTCCATTCGTATTGCCACGGGCTGACGGCGTCCTTCTCCGGGGACCACACGATGTTGTCCGCATCGGTCCGCTGGTCCTTGAAGCGGTGGACGGTCGCGGCGTGGACGTTGCCGGAGAACTGCGCGGCGCACTTGGCGCCGTGGATGTAGGTGGCGAAGTCGCTGCGGGCCTTGTTGATCCGGTCGAACCCGCAGAACGCCTTGGAGCCATCGGCGAAGGTGTATTCAATGGCGTTGAGCAGGCCGCAAACCAGCGCCGCACCGTGACGCGGCCAGAATCAAAATTCCTATC
>DYDC01000025.1 GCA_020718125.1 Methylacidiphilum sp.
TGGACAAAAGCGCATTGTCATAACGACCTCCAGTCAATTCGCGGCAGAATATGCCACAGCCGTCCGTCACTTCGTCTCGATGTAACGCTGCGCAATCGGCATCCGGCGGCCGATGCCAAAAGCCTTGCTGGTGACTTTCAATCCCGGCGGCGCCTGCTTGCGCTTGTATTCGTTGAAGTCCACGCGCCGGACCACATCACAGACAATGCGCTCATCCTCGCCGCTCGCGACGATGTCGGCCCGGCTGCGCTGGTCCTCGACGCAGGCTTTGAGGATGCGATCGAGCACATCGTAAGGCGGCAGCGAATCCTGGTCGGTCTGGTTCGGCCGCAGCTCGGCACTGGGCGGCTTGGTGAGGCTGCCTTCGGGGATGACCGGCCGCTCCCGGTTGATCCAGCGCGCAAGGCGATAGATCATCATTTTCGGCACGTCGCTGATGATGGCCAGGCCGCCGCACATGTCGCCGTAGAGGGTGCAGTAGCCCGTGGCCATCTCGCTCTTGTTGCCGGTGGTGATGAGCATGTGGCCGAACTTGTTCGAGAGCGCCATCAGCAGCACGCCGCGGATGCGGGCCTGGAGGTTTTCTTCGGTCGTGTCGGCTTCGCGGCCCGCGAACACCGGCGCGAGCATCTCAATCAGCGCCTTGTGCGCCGGCTCGATCGGGATGGCGTGGAAACGGATGCCGAGGTTCTTCGCGAGGATTTCCGCGTCGCTCCGGCTGTGGTCGCTGGAGAACCGGGACGGCATCGCGACGCCGATGACGTTTTCAGGGCCAACCGCCGCAGCGGCGAGCACGCCGACGACTGCCGAGTCAATGCCGCCGCTCAAGCCCAGCACCAGGCCTTTGAAACCGCATTTGCGCGTGTAGTCGCGCAGGCCCATCACCAGCGCGTGATAGAGCGATTCCTCCTCGGCCGTTGAACGCAATGCAACGGGGTGGGGGAGGGCGGTGTCAACGAGCAGGAGATCCTCCTCGAAAGCCCTGCCTTGCGCAAGGAGGCGCCCCTGCGCGTCGAAAGCCATGGAATTGCCGTCAAAGAGCAATTCGTCGTTGCCGCCGACCTGGTTGACATGGACCAGCGGCTGCTTGTGATGCGCTGCGGCTGCCGCGAGCAGGTCGTGGCGGAGCCGCTCCTTGCCGAGGACGTAGGGTGAGGCTGAAATGTTGATGATGATCTGTGTGCCGCTATCGCACAACTCGGCCACCGGGTCGCGCTGGTAAAGCGGCAGGCCGCTGCGGTCCTGCTTGCCGCGCCAGAATGCCGGCTCGTTCCAGATGTCCTCGCAGATGGTGACGGCGATCTGACGTCCGGCAATCGTGACAGGCGCGACGCGCGCGGCCGGCTCGAAGTAGCGGTCCTCGTCGAAGACATCGTAGGTCGGCAGCAAGGTCTTCCAGACGCGGTGCTGGATCTTGCCATTCTGCATGACGGCAGCGGCATTGCGGAACGGACGTCCGGTCTTGCCTTCGTTGCGGTCCACATAACCGACGATGGCAGACGCAGCGGCCATCTCGCGCGCGAGGCCGTCGAGTGTCGCGAGTGTGTCAGGAACAAAGCTGCTCTTCAGCAGCAGGTCGCGCGGCGGATAGCCGGTCAGGGCCAGCTCGCTGAAAACGACGAGTTCAGCGCCCTGCGCGCAGGCGCGGCGGTAGCTGTCGAGGATCTTGGCCGCATTGTCCGGCAGATCGCCGACGGTGAAGTTGAGTTGTGCCAGCGCGATCTTCATCGACCGCCGCGAGAGTAGCGGGAAGGCCGCGGCAATGCAATCGCGCGCCACGTCAGTTCGTGGTCGCGGGATCGGGCTTGTTCAGCCGTTCAAGCTCGCGCCCGTAGAGCGGGTTTCGGGGGAAATTCTGCTGAAGACCGATGAGCCACTCGCGTGCGCGCGCGGTCCGTTTCTCGCGGACGGCGATGATGGCCAGCATCAACTGCGCGTAAGGCGCGAGGTAGCGGCCACTGCGGGCCGTCAGTTCCAGGTCGGCTTCGCCCCTGGTCTTATCGCCGATAAAACCGCCGATGGAGAGCAGCCAGCGCAACGGCAGGATCAGGCTGCCGATGACATACTTCGACACGCCGGTGGCGACATACGCGTCGTAGCAGTCGGGATGCAAGGTGATCAGCTTCTGGCTGGTTTGTGTGGCCAGCTTGACCATGCGGAGGGCGGCTGCATTCCGCTTCTCGATCATGACGATGTAATCGCACCGCAGTCCGTTGGACAACGTCGAGGCCAGCAGCGCCGAGCGGTCACGAGGATCCTTCCTCAAGCACGCCTTGGCGAGCGTGTCGGCCTTGGCCAGCGCCACATCGAATCGCTTGCGCGCGTCGGGATCAGCCTTGAGCCGCTTGCCTTCGATCAGGGCGCCGTCATGAATGATGAACTGCGAATCGAGGATGCCAAGCCGGTGAAACTCGGCAAACAAATAACCGGCTGCCTCGCCGACATGGCCCATCGGATCCTCGGGATGACCCTGCTGGTGTGCGGCGAACTGCTTCTGCGCGCCGTCAAAATCCAGGTCGTAAAGAAGCAGGAATCCCCGATCCAGCGGCGGCGGCGGCGCGCCGGGCTGCGTCAGCAGCGGCCGGTCGGCGGCGCCGACAGTCGTGGCGATGGCGGCGGCAACAATTGTAGCGAGCCAAGGCCATCGGCGATTTGATTGGATGAAAGTCACCACCACCGGAGAATATCCCGTTGCGAGCACTGATTCAACCGCGCGCTGGAGACGGTTTGAGTCGTGTTTGACCGTGTGCGGTAGCGTGAAGAAACCGCTCCAAGCTCGACGCCCCGACGGCATTGAGCTACACATCTTGCTCAAGAAGGAGAAACAACGGTCATGGATTTCTTCGAAGTCATCAGAAACAGGTTTTCAGTCCGTGCCTACCAGCCACGGCCCGTGGACGACGCGCTATTGGACAAGGTGTTGGGCGCGGCCAACGACGCGCCGTCGGCGTTCAACGCGCAGGCTTACGAGATGGTTGTCATCCGGGACGCGGGCAAAAAGGAGGCGCTTGCGAAAGCCTGCTGGAACCAAATGTTCGTCGCGCAAGCGCCAGTGGTGGTTGCCTTTTTTGCGAACCCTGCAAGGAACCGCGAGAAACTCGGCCCTGAAAGCGCCGGCGTTTACAGCCATGAGGACGCGACCATTGCATGTGCGCATGCGCACTTGGCGGCCACAGCCGTCGGACTGGGCAGTTGCTGGATCGCCGCCTACGATCAGAAGACCGTGAATGAGGTCGTCGAGACACCCGGAAGTTGGCGATCCGTTGCGTTGCTGGCAATCGGCCATCCGACCGAGACCCAGGCACCACGGCAACGCCGGCCATTGCACGACGTGGTGTATGTCGAATCGGCGCGCCAGGCAAGCGCGCCGTGACCTCGGCGGAGGCGCGCGTGGCTGATGTGATGGGCGAGGGGGCCAGGGCTGCTGCGGCTGTAGGAGCCGCAGGCTGCTGTGGGCTGGCATGAGTGGATGACGGTCACGGTTGAGATAGCGAAGCCGTTGTCGATTCCAGCTCCAGCGGTCTTCAGCGACCGGCTTCTCTGGCGAGCACCTTCTGGGTGCTACTATCGGCAATGAAGGAAGCAGAGCCAGGCGATAGGGGAGAGATGCAGGGTAATGAAGTGATTCAAACCCCTCGAAATGCAGGCCGACGCCCACGTAACAACTCATAATACATATTGTGCGACGTATATATTCCAAGGCGAACCCCACAAATCTGGTTCCGTGGTGATCAACCCCGCAGTCAGTCAGTCAGGCCGAACCGCTTCGTAAAAGGCCAATAGACCACCCACGCCTTCCCGACGAGGTTGGCGTGCGGCACCGCACCCCACGCACGGCTGTCTGAACTGTGATAGCTGTTGTCGCCCAAGGCGAAGTATTGCTTTGGCGGCACCGCAAACGTCTCATCAGGAGTCGTCAGATGTTGAAAGCCCTGGCCGCGGTCAGCATTGGAGTAGCCATTGTAGCCCTCCCGGCGGCTCATGACGCGGGCGAAGCCTTTCTCAGCAGCCCGCTGCCCGTTGACCAGCAGATCCGGCGAGGCAATCCGCAACTGATCCCCCCCCACACCCGCCAGCCGCTTGATGTAAAACTCGCCCCGTGTGCCTTCGATTCCCTTCGTCTCGAAAACGAATACTTCGCCCCGCCGTGGGCGCCGGAAGTTGTAGGTGACCTTGTCCACGAAGATGTGGTCTCCGTTGTGCAAGACGCATCGCACAATAGGCTGCCCGGCGGCAAACCGCTGTCTCGGCTGCAGGTTGAAATCCCTCCACAGCTTTGTGGACTCCACGGGCACACGATATTCGCGCGAGCCGACCGTCAGGATTGTGGACTTGCCAGCGAACATGGCGAAGCCCTCGTCCACCTCCCGCACGTCGTCCAGCGTGCCGTCCTCCTGACACACCACATTCACATAACCCCGGCCACAAAAAACCTTCTCAAACACCCTGATTGGCAGGACCGGAATCCGCTGATTCGGCAGCAATGGCTCCACATGCACGCCGTAAAGAGTCGGTTGCATCGAGCCGGTCGGGATCTTGAACGGCTGCAGAAAGAACGTCCGGATGCCGCCCCAAGCCACCACGGCAGCCACCAGCGCAATCTCAACAGTCTCGCGCAGGCGCGGGTGTTTTGGCGTCGGGAACAGCCTGCCGCACGCTTTCTCCAGTTTCTCCATCCCCTGCTCTATCTGCCCAATCGAGCCGCGCCGGACGGCTGCGAACTCGGCGATGGCTTTTTCAGCGGCCGCGACATCGTCTGCTTTCATCAAGTCGCGGTGCGAGCCGAGCAGCCGGCGCACATGGTGCAGCACCTCCTTCGCGTGCTTGCGCGCGCGGCGGGTGCGCCACCAACTGAACGGCGGGATGTTTGCGAGTGTGCTCATGCGTCGTCCCCTACCCTGATTTCAACACCGAGATGAACGCTTCCTGCGGGATGTTGACCTTGCCGATCTGCTTCATCCGCTTCTTGCCCTCTTTTTGCTTCTCCAGCAGCTTCCGCTTCCGCGTGATGTCGCCGCCGTAGCACTTCGCGGTCACGTTCTTGCCCACCGAACCGATGGTCTCGCGCGCCACGATTTTGCCGCCGATGGCAGCCTGGATGGGCACCGCGAAGAGTTGTCGCGGGATGACCTCCTTCAGCTTCTCCGCGAGGATCCGGCCCCGTGACTCGGCTTTGTCGCGATGGACGATGCTCGAAAAGGCGTCCATCATTTCCGCGTTGATGAGCATGTCGAGTTTCACGAGGTTGCTGTCCCGATAGCCCGCGTATTCGTAGTCCATCGAGCCGTAGCCGCGCGTGATGGTCTTGAGCTTGTCCACGAAGTCCACGAGGATCTCGTTCAACGGCAGCTCGCACGTCATCATCACGCGCCGCGTGTCGAGCGTCTCGGTGTGCTTCAGTTCGCCGCGCTTCTCCGCCACCAGCGCCATCACGTCGCCGATCATCTCGTTCGGACAGATGATGAACGCCTGGATGAACGGCTCCTCCGTCTTCTGCAACTGGGACGGGTCGGGCCAGTTGGCGGGATTGTCCACCTCCGTGACCGTCCCGTCGGTCAACGTAACGCGATACACCACGCTCGGATACGTGGCGATGATGTCCATGTTGTATTCGCGCTGCAGCCGTTCCTGCACGATCTCCATGTGCAACAACCCAAGGAACCCGCACCGGAACCCGAACCCCAGCGCCGCGCTGCTCTCGCTTTGATAAATGAACGACGAGTCGTTCAGCCGCAGCTTGGCCATGCTCGCCTTCAACGCCTCGTAGTCGGCGGTATTGATCGGATAAATCCCGCTGAACACCATCGGGTGAACCTCGGCATAGCCCGGCAACGGCTTCGGCACGGGCCGGCGCGCATCGGTCACCGTGTCGCCGATCTTCACGTCGGCGATGGACTTCATGTTCGCCACGATGTAGCCGACGTCCCCTGCCCCAAGCTGCGGCCGCGGCGCCGGCTTCGGCGTGAACACGCCGACCTCCTTCACGTCGTAGTTGTGGCCGGACATCATCAGCTTGATCTGCGACCCCTGCTTGATCTCGCCGGCGAACACGCGCACATACACCACCACGCCCCGGTAGGAATCGAACACCGAATCGAATACCAGCGCCGCGAGGTTCGGCGCCGGCAGCGGCTTCGGCGGCGGCACGCGTTTGATGACCGCTTCGAGAATCTCGTGGATGCCGATCCCCTGCTTCGCGCTGGCCAGGATCGCCTCCTCTGCCGGAATCGCGAGTATCTCCTCAAGTTGCCGCTTCACCTGCGCCACGTCCGCCTGCGGCAGGTCAATCTTGTTGATGACCGGGATGATTGTCAGGTTCTGCTTCACCGCCAGGTGGAGGTTGGCCACCGTCTGCGCCTCCACCCCCTGCCCCGCGTCCACGATCAGCAACGCGCCCTCGCAGGCATTGAGGCTCCGCGAGACCTCGTAGGAGAAATCCACGTGTCCCGGGGTGTCAATCAGGTTCAGCGTGTAATCATCCCCGTTGTCGGCCCGGTAACGCATCGTCACCGGATGCATCTTGATCGTGATGCCCCGCTCCCGCTCCAGGTCCATCGAATCCAGATGCTGCTCCTCCAAGTCGCGGTCAGCGATCGTCTTCGTCGCTTGCAACAGCCGGTCGCTCAACGTGGTCTTGCCGTGGTCCACGTGGGCAATGATGCAAAAATTACGTGTCTTCGTCGTATCCATGAAAAAAAACCGCCCTGACGATAGCCGCCGCACGCGCGCCGACGCAAGAAGCGTTTTCACGGCTGTCGGAACTCGTTAGAAATGTCCCCTTTTTTGCGGCCTGCCGCTGCTGTCGTTTCCCTACGCCGATCCCGACGATCAACGAAGGCGTCATCCTGCGCATGAAGCAGCGAAAGACCTATCCCCCATTTGGAGTCAACGTGCCGACCCTGAAGCCCGGGACGTATGCTGTCCATGTGCCGGTCGGAAAAGCCGGCGGGACGCCGGTCATCGCCCTGCCATTGACCGGAGATGATGGAAGGCGGCGATACAAGGTCGGGCAGATTGAGATCAGGTGATTCGTCGAACGGCCCTCCCCTGCCCGGCTACAGAATCTCCGCCAACTGCCGGCCTGCTTCCACGAGCGCGTCGGCACGGGACTGCTCGTTGGACTCCGCGTAAATCCGCAGAACCGGCTCCGTGCCGCTGCCGCGCAGCATCAGCCAGGAACCGTCCTTGGCAATCATCTTCACACCGTCAAAATCTTTGACCTCGACCAGCCGCGATCCGGCGAGGTCTTTCGCCGGGTTTTTGCGCGCCCAATCCATGAGCGACCGGCGTTTCTCGACCGGGAATCGCAAATCAAGCCGCGCGTAGCGACTGGCGCCAAACTCGGCGTCCATCTCGGCCATGATGCGGGCGATACTTTTGCCCTCGCAGGCGAGAAACTCCAGCAGCAACAGACACGCCAGGATGCCGTCGCGTTCCGGGATGTAGCCCTTGAACCCGACGCTGCCGCTTTCCTCGCCGCCGAGCAGCACGTCTTCCTCGCGCATGAGCTTCGCAATCCACTTGAACCCAACCGGCACTTCACGCAACGGCAAGCTGTGCTTTGCGCAGATGCGGTCGAGCATGACCGTCGTGTTCAGCGCCTTCACCACGTTGCCAGTTTGCCGCCGGTGCCGGATCATGTGGAGCAACAGCATGGCGATGCAATAGTGCGTCGTGATGAACGTGCCGTCGGGCGTCATCGCCGCGATGCGATCCGCGTCGCCATCGGTCACCAACGCAATGTCCGCCTTGTGTGCGCGTAGGTGCGCCTCTAACGCGCCGAGGTTCTTCGCAATCGGTTCCGGATTCACCCCGCCAAACATCGGATCCCGCTCCGCCCTTAACGTCGTCACCGCGACATGGTGCGGGGCCAGCATCTGCTCGAATTCGCGGCCCGCAACGCCATGCATCGAATCAAACACCACCCTCAATTTCGCGGACGCAATCCGGCCAATATCCACGAACCGGCCGACCGCTTCGCGGTGTGCCGGGCGCACGTCCTCCACCAGAATGCTCCCCTTCCCCACCGCCTCTTCGAATGCCACGTGCCGTGGCGGTTCGCTGTCCACCAGCGCCTCAATCTGCCGCGTGATTTTCGGGTCCGCGGGACCGGCAAAGTCCGCCTTGATCTTGATGCCGTTGAACTCGGGAGGATTGTGGCTCGCTGTCACCATCAGCCCGCCCACCAATGATTGTTGCTTGATGGCACAACTGACCGCCGGTGACGGACAATCCGCCGCGGTGTAGATCGTCTGCACGCTATTGGCGGCAAGCACCTCCGCGATGGCAGCGGCGAACTTCTCCGACAAGAACCGCCGGTCGTAGCCGACGATGGCACGGGGCGGTGCGCCCTTCCTCGCCGCCTCAGCCAGCCAATATGCCGCCGTCGCTTGCGCAACACGCCGGACGTTCTCGAAAGTGAAGTCCTCGGCGATTACCGCCCGCCAGCCATCCGTGCCAAATTGAATCGGTTCGCGCACATCCATCACCGGGTTTGCCTTCTAGTGCGCCTCCCGGAATGCCGCAATGGCCTTCGCCATGTCCGGCGCGCGGAACAACGCCGTGCCCGCCACGAGCACGTTCGCGCCGGCCCGCAGGCATGTGCCAACGGTCTTGGCCGTCACCCCGCCATCCACCTCGATGTGGAAATCCAAGCCGTGTCTCTCCCGCAGCGCCGCGAGCGCCCGCACTTTTTCCAGCACGTCTTCCATGAAGCTCTGTCCCCCAAACCCGGGATTCACCGTCATTACTAGCACCATCTCCACGAGGTCGAGATGCGGCTCCAACGCGCTCACCGGCGTTGCGGGGTTCAACGACAAGCCAACGCGCTTGCCCGCGGCGCGGATCATCCGCAGCGTGGTCGGCACATCGCAGTCGCTCTCGACGTGGATCGTGAGCCAGTCCGCGCCCGCTTCAGCAAACGGCGGCACGAAGAAATCCGGCTTCTCGACCATGAGATGCACGTCCAGTGGCAGCATCGTTGCGCGGCGCAAGGCGCGAACAGCGTCCGGCCCAAGAGTCAGGTTTGGAACAAAGTGGCCATCCATGATGTCCACATGAAGCCAGTCGGCCCCTGCGGCTTCGGCCCTCGCGGCTTCCGCGGCGAATTGGCCAAAGTCAGCGGCAAGAATGGATGGTGCGATGAGAACTGGACGCGACATCACGATATGAAAATGAGTTTATCCTCGCGTCGCAACGCGCCGCAAGCAGTTTGGCGGTTTCGGCAGGCGCCGCAGGCGGGATTACTTCCAGTAGTTTGCAGGCAAGAAACCAGCAACCTGCACCCGTCGCCGGTTCTCAGCCTTCCGGGCATCACGGCGACCGCGCGTGGTCGTGCAGACCTGGCAATTGGCTTCACGGCTCGCACGATTGGCCTCAAGCAATCGCACGCCGCAAAGCTTGCAGAAGAGAGGAACTGGTTCGTGTTTTTTCATTGGCGCGCGGCAGTCTCATTCCGATAAGTGGTTTTGTCAAATCATACTCAATCAGTCTCTTTAATACCCCGCCTGCCACTGACTTAGCTGCACCTGATTCGCAACGCCACATCCCCCACCCACCCAGACACCTTCCCGGTCCCGCGGCATACCATCGAACCACTCAATTCACCCGTTCGGCGATCTTGTAGTCCAGAACCCGTTTCTTCATCCAGCGCACGGCCAGCAAGTCGTGGAAGCTCTTGAAAAGCCGGTTCCAGACGCCGTATTTTGACTCGCCAGCCAGACGTGGGTTGTTCGTCACGGGGATTTCCGTGACCGTGTAGCCTTCCATCTTGAACAGCGTCGGCAGGAATCGGTGCATGCCGCGGTAGAGTTTCACCTTGTCCACGCACTCGCGCTTGAACGCCCGGTAGGTGCAGCCCGCGTCGGAGATGTTTTCCTCGCTGAGCTTGTTGCGCACCCAGTTGGCGATGCGGGAGCTGGTCACCTTGATGAAGTTGTCGCCTTGGCCGCGAACCGCCACGCGCGTCCCGCAGACCACGTCGTGGGTCTGGAGCGCATCGAGGAACTTCGGCAGGTCATTCGGGTCGTTCTGGAGGTCGGCGTCAATGGTGACGATATACCGCCCGCGCGCCGCCCGCATGCCCGCCTCGCTCGCAGCGGTCTCGCCGCGGTTGCAGGCGAACTTCTGCACGCGGATGCGGCTATCACGCGCCGCCAGCGCCTTCATGATCTCCCACGAGCCGTCCTTGCTGCCGTCGTCGGTGAGGATCAGTTCGTAGCTGACGTCCATCGGTTCAATCGCCTTGCGGACAGCGACGGCGAGCGGCTGGAGGTTGTCCTCTTCGTTATAAACCGGGACGACGAGGGATAAGACTGGGCGTTCGTCAGACATGGTCAGGCCTTCAGGAATTCCTTGATGCAGTTGCAGACATGGGTGACCTGCTCCGCGTTAATCTCACCGTAGATTGGCAGCGAGAGGATGCGGTTCACGATCCGCTCGGTCACCGGCAGCTTCGGGATGTCCTTGTAAAGCGCCTGGATGGCCGGCTGCTGGTGAACGGCAACCGGATAATGGATGCCGGTGTTGACGCCCTTCTCCGACAGGAATTTCTGCAGGCCGTCGCGGTTATCCACCTGAATGACGAACATGTGATAGACAGGCTCCGAATCCGGCCGCACGGGCGGCAGCGTGACGCCTTTGACATCGCCGAGCAACTGCCGGTAGAGCGCGACGGCCTTCCGGCGGCCGTCGTTGAGGCGGTCCAGCTCGCGCAACTGGATGCGGCCCACGGCGGCATTGATCTCGTTGAACCGGAGATTGAACCCAATCATGTCGTTGGTGTTCTTGTCCCGGCGGCCGTGGTTGCGGAGCTTGCGGACGAGATTGGCCAGTTCGTCGTCGTTGGTCGTCATTGCGCCGCCGTCGCCGAACACCGTCAGGTTTTTCGACGGGAAGAACGAGAAACCCGCCGCCATCGTCATCGAGCCGACGCGGGTGCCTTTGTATTTCGCGCCCTGCGCCTGCGCGCAGTCCTCAATGATCCACAGCTTATGCGCCGCGGCGATGGCCTTGATGCGGTCCACGTCCACGGGATGGCCGTAGATGTGGACGGGCAGGATGCCGACGGTCTTGGGCGTGATGGCGCGCTCAATGGCCGCGGGGTCGGCCGTGTAGGTCTCGTCCACGTCCACAAACTTCGGCGCCGCGCCGGCGTGGATGAACGGCTCGCAGCTCGGGAAGGCCGTGTGGCTCGGCATGATGACCTCGTCGCCCTCTTTCAGGCGGCCGAGTTTCTTCAACGACAAGCACAGCAGATAGACCGCCGCGGTCCAGTTGGCCGATAGCACGCAGTTCTTCACGCCCGTATGTGCGGCCATCTCCTTCTCAAACGCCTCGGACTCCTTGCCGAGGATGAAGTTGCCGCCGTCAATGACGCGCAGCACGGCGTCTTTGATCTCCTGCGTGACGTAGGGTTTGGACAATGGGATTTTCATGGTTTCTGCCTCAGTCTTTCCTTGGGCCGCGTGCGCGAACGCCCAGACGCACTTCGGGCTGGCTTGTTATCCTTGTTTTCTTATCGTGGCGGCGTGTTGCGGCGCAACATCTTTCTCTGGTTCTTGCCTGCTGCGGCCTGGGCGCTCGATCTGACGTTGCCGACGGCCAACGACGGATTGTTTTCGCCCGGCGGTGAGGCGCGGTTCTTCCAAGGCACGGCTGGCAAGGATTGGCGCAGCGGACAATACGGCTGTGTCCGCAGCGAGGGCCGGCAGTATCACGAGGGCGTGGACATCCGCTGTCTCCAGCGCGACCGGCGCGGCGAGCCAAACGATCCTGTGATTGCAGTTGCAGGCGGCGAAATCGCCCATGTCTCCCGCGTGGCAGGACAGTCGAACTACGGCCGCTACATCCTTGTGCGTCACGACTGGAATGATGTTGAGGTGTTCACTCTCTATTCTCACCTGCGCGACATCGCTGCCGGCTTGCGGGCGGGCCAGCCGGTGAAACGCGGCCAGCCCATCGCCACGCTCGGTTATTCCGGCACTCAGAATATCCCGCGTGAACGGGCGCACCTGCATTTTGAGGTCTGTTTCCAGATCAACCGCAACTTCGCCGCGTGGTTCGCGCCCCGGATGGCCAAGGGCGACCGAAACGACCACGGCAGCTTCAACGGCATCAACCTCCAAGGGATCGATCCGACGGCGGTATTCCTCGCGGCACGGCGCCATCCGCCGATGAATTTTCGGGAATACATGGAAGCGCAGCCGGTCGCGTTCACGGTTCTTTTCCCGGCGCGGCGCGCACCTTTGTCTTGGATGCGGGCGCAGACCTGGTGCATTGTCAACGGCCCGGAGCCGGCGCCCGTGACGGCTTATGAAGTCTGGTTCATGGCCGAGGGTGTGGCGACGTATGCGCGGCCGCTGTGGGATGTGTCGCCGGCGAGATGGACCGTGGCGGGCGCAAACGAGATCGCCCTGAAGACGCTCGCCGGCCGCGCTTTGGTGACGCGAAACACGAGTGGCGATTGGACGTTTACACAGCGGGGGGCGGAGTTAATGGAGATGCTGGATTATTGATCGAATGAAGGTGACAGAAGACAACGTCGTGCGATTGCTGGCCCGATTGATCGGGCGGCGCTTCGCCGCGCGATGCGAAGCGAAAAAGTCGCTTGCATGGCTCTCCCCTGCCCTCCCGCTGCCTCCCGGCTCCGCTCTGGCGCGAATAAGGCAGGAGTTGATCGGCAGCGCGGCGGTGGCCAAGCGCCCGATCATTGTTGCCGCCCGTTTCGGCCCGCCGCTGAGTCTCCTCTTCGAGTTCGATGATGCAACCCACTTCAATCGCTGGCGCGCGCGGGCGTTGGAGCTTTATCCGGTCGAGGCGCCGCTGAGCTTCAGTGTGCGGGCTTGCATGGAGTTGTGCCATGACGCGCGCGCCAGGCGGGTTTCCTCTGCGAAGCTGAGGCAGCAAGCGTTCCGCGACGCGTTAGTGGACCTGCTGCCGCCGGCCCACGGTTTGAACCCCACGCTGCGCATTGCGCGGGCCGAGTTGGTGGACAGCCCGCGGCAAGAACTGCGCGAGTCGGAGTTGGAGAAGCGCCTGGTGAAATTGCTCGATGAACGGGTGGCTTTCCGGGCAAACACGACTTTCCTCCACATGCTCCGGCACCCGAGCGCGAAGCCCTGGGTGCCGACGGTGATTGCGCCAAGGGGAAACACGAAAGCCTGCCTGTAACGAAGGGTCTGCGCTGCTGGCAAGGCAGCGCCTATGGCCCTTGATTGTCTGGTTCGTTGCCGTTGTGTTCCGGGCTGGATGCAGCCTCCTTGACCTGCTGGACGCGTTTCTGACGCCACGGACGCTTCCCTGTCTGGTCGCAAAACACCCGGCAGACCGCCGCAAGCAGGGCAACACTTGAATCCTCGCAGGAGAACCCTGCGGGCCGCCGCCACCGGCCCCGCCAATCCCACAGTCACCCACAGGCGCACGCCGGTCTTTTCACTCATCGGGCACTTTGTCAGCGGGGCGGATTGACACTCTGGATGGCCTTCGCTACGCTGCGGTGGATGAGCCGGTTTGGTTTGCGCTTTCTATTTCTGTTGCTGGGGCTGCTGACGGCCCCACTGCCCTGCCCTGCCCCAATTGTGTATCGGCCGGGAGAAGGCTGGGAAACGAAGGGACAGGCTGCCTCACAGGCCACGCCCAAGGCCCAGCTTGAACACGGCCAGGAACTGGAGAAGAAGCGCGAATGGGACGACGCGACGACCTCCTATCGGATGCTCCTGCGGCGCTGGCCAACCTCGATCCACGCCGCAGACGCCCAGTTTCACATTGCCTACTGCCAGGAACAGCAGCGCGATTACTACAAGGCGTTCCTGTCCTACCAGAAGGTCATAGACAGCTACCAGGGGTTTGAGAAGTTTGATGAAGTGCTCCAGCGGCAGTTCAAGATCGGCAACTTGTTCCTGGCGGGCGAGCGGGTGAAATTTTTCGGCTTCCCCACGTTCCCCTCCATGGACAAGGCGGTGGAAATTTTTGAAAAGGTGATCAAGAACGGCCCCTACAACGAGGTGGCCCAGCAGGCCCAGATGGCGATCGGCTACGCGCGCGAGAAACAAAAGCAATACGACGACGCTGTCGCCGCCTATCGCAAGCTGGTCGAGAAATATTCATCCTCACCCATCGTGGAGGAGGCCTATTTCAACGTCGGGCTGGCCTACTTCAAGGCGGCGACCAAGGCGGAATACGACCAAGGATATGCGAACAAGTCCATCGAGGCCTTCAACGAGTATCTGGTGAAGTTCTCCACCGGCTCGAAGACCGCCGTTGCCCGCGACTACATCGCCCGTGTGCAGACCGACCAGGCGCGCGGCCTGTTTGAGGTGGCGAACTATTACGACAAGCAAAAGGACCTCAACGCGGCGCTCGTTTACTACAACGAACTGATCGCCCGCCACCCACAGTCCAGTTACGCGAAGGACGCGCAGGCTCGCATGGAATTGTTGCGCCGCCAGGTCGCGCTTCAACCCCCGCCTTTGGAGGCCAAACGATGATTCCCCGCCTGATCCTGGCTCTTGTTGGATGCGTGATATTCAGCGGCTGCGCCTACCGGGTCGGCCCGACCAGCACGCTCGGCATCCGCAGCATCGCCGTCCTCAACTTCCACAACAAGACCCACGAGCCGCGCCTGAACGTCCAGATCACCAATGCGATCATCAAGCGCCTCCAGACCGACGGCTCCATCAAAGTCGTCTCGGAAGAAGCGGCGGATGCCACACTGAGCGGCACCGTCACCCGCTGGCAACGCACCGCCTTGCGCTATTCGCGCGTCAACGTCCTGCTGCCGGGCGAATACCAACTGATCATCTACGCCCACGCCACCCTCACCGACAACCGGACCGGGAAGCGGCTCGTGGAAAACGACTTCATCGGGACGACGTTCTACTTCTTCAGCGACGACCTCGCGCAGGCGGAGCGCCAGGCCCTGCCCCTGGCCGCCGACGACCTGGCCCGCCGCATCACCGACCGCATCGTGGACGCATGGTGAGCCGCGGCGTGCCCGGAAAACAAAAGGCGATCCCGTTGCCGGGACCGCCTTCGTTGTGGATGAAAATCCTTCGATTCCCCTACTTCGCCGGCGTGGCATTCAACGCCGCGAGCCGCAGTGCCAGGCGCGACTTGTGGCGGTCGGCGCTGTTGCGGTGGATCACGCCGCCCTTGGCGGCCTTGTCGAGCGCCGAGGCGATCCGCGGCAACAACGCCGCCGCCTCGTCCTTCTTGCCCTCGCCCACCAGGCCCAAAAACCGCTTCTGCAACGTGTGCAAGGCAGACTTCGTTGACTTGTTCCGAAGCCGCTTGCGCTCGCTGCTGCGGTTCGCCTTGGCGGCTGACTTTGTGTTCGGCATACCTGTAAATCTCCTGTGTTTCCGATTTGAAGCCGCGAAGCTTAGTGACCAGTCACGGCAAGTCAACAGCTTTTCCCGCCCTCCAGCAACCCCGTGAAAGCCCTCAAATTCCTCCTGACCACCGTCCTCTGGCTGCCCTGCGCGGCACTGACCCTGACGCTCTGCCACCACAGCACCCTGCTCGGTCTCGGCCACGGGCCGTGGCTGGAACGGCCGGCGTTCTGGCTGGCGCTGGGCTTTGTATGCTGGCTGGCCGTGTTCAGCCTGATCGGCCCCTCCGCGCGCGCCTACATCATGGGCCACGAACTGACCCACGTGTTCTTTGCGCGGCTCATGGGCGGTTATACCAGCGGCTTGAGGGCCGGCGCCGATGGCGGCCATGTCAAGGTCAGCAAGGAGAACTGGCTCATCACCCTCTCGCCGTATTTCGTCCCGTTTTACACGCTGCTGTTGATCGGCGCGTATTTCCTCGCCGGCCTGTGGTGGAACATGCGGCCATTCGCGCCGGGGCTATTCTATCTCGTGGGCTTCACCTACAGCTTCCATCTGCTCTACACACTGGTGGCGCTACGGCAGTCGCAAGGCGACGTGCAGCGCCACGGCTGGCTGTTCTCCATGACCGTCATCTACGGCATGAACCTGCTTCTGGCCGCGCTGCTGCTGGCCCTCTTCTCGCCCCACGTGACGATCGAGGGGCTGGGCCATCGGTTCTGCTCCGACCTTGTCCTCTGCTGGCAATGGCTGCTCCGCGGCCTTTATCAAATGCAGACTCTATGGCGACAGTTGAACGGTCGCTAAACGCGACTTTTCAGCCTTTTGTGTGTTGTCGCCATCCCCGCATTCGTTTTACCATCCCGGCCAGCGCAAACCATGACTCGGAGACTTGGAATTTCCTTCGGACGGTTGATCACGATCCTTGCAACATTGCTTGTCGCGTCCGCGCCCCTGCGCGCCCAGACTCCCGCCGAACCCAAGTTGCGGCTGGCGGTGATTGACCTCACCACCGGCGAGGGAGTCAGCCCCGACGAGGGGCAGATGCTCACCATGTTCATCCGCGACGCCATCGCGGTGTGGCCCGGTCGTAGTTGAACATTGGCGGTGGTTTCCTCGCTGGCGCGCTCGCGCTCAACAGCGCCGAAGCCGCCGAAAAGGAGTTGCGCGCCCTGGCCGACCACGTGGTTCGCGCCGCGCCTGACCGGCTCCGGCACGTTCCGCGACGTCTACAGCGTCATGAACAACTGGAGCGCCAACC
>DYDC01000363.1 GCA_020718125.1 Methylacidiphilum sp.
CTCTGCCATCACGGGCGGCGTTCCCGGCACTGAAGTGCCGGGCTATTCTCGTCCGTCCCTCCGGGACTTGATCGTGGTGCGTGTGTCAAGTTGCGCCCGGCCGGCGATGTCGAAGACCTTCAGCATCGCCTTGCGGGCCGCCGCGTCGTTCCAGCCCTTGTCGGTCTCGACCATCTTCAGGAACACCGCGAGCGCCTCGCCGTGCTTGTCCTCCGCCACCAGCGCACAGCCGCGCCGGTAGTCGCTTGCCGGCCCCGACTCCGCGGGCGCGTTCTACGCGGCCTCGCGCTTGAAGTGAATCTCCGCGAGCAACCGCGTCGCCTCGGCGTTGTCCGGCTCATCTTCCAGCAGGGACTTCAACTTCTTCGTTGCGTCATCGTAGTTGCCGGCGGCGATAACCGCTTTGGCCTCTTCGAGGCGCGTGCCGGGTTTCTCTTCTTCTTCTCCACCGTCGAGGTATTGGCTGAGGGACTTGCGGATGGCGCTCTCCGGCTGCGCGCCGGTGAACTCGCCGGCGATCTGGCCGTCCATGACGAGCTTCACCGCCGGGATGCCGCACACGTTGAACTCCAAGGCGAGGGCCTGGTTCTCGTCGGTGTTGATCTTGGCCAGCACGAACGCGCCGCCGGACTCCGCTGCGAGCTTCTCCAGCACCGGCGAGAGCATCTTGCACGGCCAGCACCACGGCGCCCAGAAATCCACCAGCACCGGCCGCTGGCGTGATTGCTCGACGACCTCCGCGTCGAAGTTCGCTTCGTTGACCTCGATGACGTTGGGATTGTTGTCGGCCATGTTCGTCAACCGTAGGCGGCAGCTTCGAGCAGCGTCCCATCCGGGTCAAGGAAGTAGCAGAGCCGCTTGCGGCCCATCGTCGAAACCGCGAACGGCACGGTCACCGGCTCGCTCACCAGCGCCACGCCAGCCACGCGCAGCCGCGCCACGAGCGCGTCGAGGTCGCGCACGGTGAACGCCACGTGCCGCAGGCCGCGCGTGTTCGGCGCGCTAGCCGCCGGCAGCGCCTCGCCGGCGGGCGAGAGGTATTGCAGCAGCTCGATCCGCGCCGAGCCGTCGTCACCTTCGAGGAACACGCACCGCGCCCGCGCGCCCCGCAGGCCGGTGACCGTCTCGACCCAGCCGCCTTCCAGCGCCACTTCGAACCCGCGCCGCAGACCGAGCAGTTCGGTGTAGAACCGGATGGACCGCTCCAGGTCGGCGACAACGATGTTGACGTGGTCAATGCGGGACATGACGCAAAGGACAGTAGCGGCGGCGCAGCAGATCATGTGCTCGCCATGATCTTGCGGGACTCGTCGAGGAAGATGCCGCTGAGGTTCATTGAGAGCTGCTGCGGGTTGGTGGATTTGGCAAGCGCCTCCTGCTCGATGATCTGGCCGTTCTTGACGAGCTTGTAGAGGGCCTGGTTGAAGGTCTGCATGCTGTCGTCGCCGCCGCCGCTCTCGATGGCGGCGGCGAGTCTTTCGAGATGGCCGTCCTCGAAGAGTTTCCGGACGGTGCCGTTGGCGCGGAGGATCTCGACGGCGGGCAGGACGCCGCCCCGGCGCGCGCCGACGAGGCGCTGGCAGAGGATGGCGTTGAGGGTGACGCCGATCTGCCGGCGGACGGTCTCGCGTTCGCGGGAGGGGAAGAAGTCGAGGATGCGGTCCACGGCCTGCGGGGCGCTGTTGGCGTGGAGGGTGGTGAGCACGACGTGGCCGGTGTCGGCGGCGTGGAGGCCGGCCATGAAGCTGGCCGCGTCGCGCATTTCGCCGATCATGATGACATCGGGGTCCTGGCGGATGACATGGCGCAGGGCGGCATCGAAGCTGTCGGTGTCGAGGCCGATCTCGCGCTGTTCAATGACGGATTGTTTGTCCTCGAAGAGATACTCGATGGGGTCTTCGAGGGTGATGATGTGTTTGCGGGCGGTCTGGTTGATGTGCTCGACGAGGGAGGCCAGCGTGGTGGACTTGCCGCTGCCGGCCGCGCCGGCCAGGAGGATGATGCCGCTGCGGACGTCGGCGATGCGCTTGAGCGTCTCGGCGGGCAGGCCGAGTTCCTCGAAGGTCGGGATGCGGGTCTTGACGTGGCGCATCACGATGGCGAGCGCGCCGCGTTGTTGGAAGAGGTTGACGCGGAACCGTCCGACGCCCCCGGCGTTGTAGGAGAAGTCGGCCTCGTGGTCGCGCTCGAAGCGGTCGCGAAAGTGGGCGGGCAGCATCCGCTGCACGAGCTGGCGCATCTGCTCCTCGGTCGGCCCCGGCATGTCCAGCGGCTGAAGCTCGCGGGCAACGCGCAGAAGAGGGGCGCTGCCCGCTTTCAGGTGAATGTCCGACGCGCCATGTTCAACTGCCGCTTGCAGCAGGCGCTGGAATTGGTCCATGCGGCCACCCGCAGTCAGACGCGGGCGCTGATGAGGGCCGCCAGCGGTTGCGGGACGATCCAACGCGATAGTTTGCTGGCGCGCTGGATGTGGCCAAAGGCGTTCTCGTCGAGGTCAACGAAGTAGAGGCTGACGGTGTGGTGGGAGGGCTTGGGGGAAGACTGGCAGTCAACAACGACACCGCTGCACTGGATACGGCGCAGTTTGGCGCCGGGTAGCGCCGGCAGATCGAACTCGACCGACATCTCGGTCATCAACTCGACGGGCCGGTCGCTGCGGAAAACGAGACCGCAGCATGAAAGCTGAAACTGCGTGACGGTGTGGGACGCGGAGGGCCTGACCCAGGCGGCGACGACAGTGTCGAAGATACCTGAGCGATCAATCTTGGCAGCTTTCATCGTTGTTCCCTTTTCCTTATTCGCCCGGCGGGTGTTCACGGAACCGCACAGGCCTTAAATTTGCCCGAACGTAACATTGGCCCCGTGCCCTGTCCAGCGCGGATCTCTCATCAGGGTAACCAAGGGCGCAACTTGACACACGCGCCAAGTCCCGAAAGGGACGGTCGAGAATAGCCCGGCGTTTCAACGCCGGGTGGGCTGGCAACAAGGGACAAGCCCCGTCAGGGGGAATGGCACTTACTTTAGAGCGCGACGCATTTTGGCCCGGCGACGGCGTTCGTGGCGTTTGGGACGATCGCGGAATTGGTGGCGC
>DYDC01000364.1 GCA_020718125.1 Methylacidiphilum sp.
GGCTCGAAGAATTGAAGCCGCGCTACTTCGACGAGCCGGACAAGGAGAAGAAAGACCACTACAAACAGCAGATTGAAGACACCATTCACGAACTGACCAACGGCAAGGAAGCTTTCGACTTCGAGATTTATTTCTCAGAAGTGTTTCACCGCAAAAAGGGTTTTGACGTGGTGATTGCGAATCCGCCGTATGGCCGACTCCTTTCGCCAAGCGATGAAAAACTAGTCGGCCAGCGGATTCCGGAATTTAGGGCAACCTCAGATGTGTTCGTGGGATTTATTCTTCATGGCAATTCCCTCCTCGGCGCTGGGCGAGTCCTTACTTATATCGTTCCGACGGCTTGGCTTGGCGGGCCGAATTACGCGAGTCTGAGGGCTGCGTTGCTAAGGAAGACGATAAACGAGATTGTCGTGCTTCCGTTCGACATGTTTGAAGCTGCATACGTTGACACTCTGATATTGCAGGCTCAGAACATGACCGCTGCAAAAGACCATTGCACAAAAACTTTCACCTACCCAAAGCGAGCCGACCTCGGCGATTTCAAGCCCGGGCCGTGGCAAAACATCCGGCAGGCTGACTGGGAAGAGTCGGCTGACAAAAAAATCCTGCTCACAAAAGCGATGCTGGACTTGGCGGCCAAGTTCCGCACCCAGTGCAAGCGCCAACTTGGTGATTTGGTCAAGATGAAGCGCGGCGTTCTCTTCGACCGTGCTCTGCTCACGCCAAAGAAGGCCGGCCGGAATTCGCATCCGTATTTCGAGGGCGACGTTTACCGTTACCAACTGAACTTTTCCGCGCCCAGTTGGGTGGTGTTCGGGTCGCAGATGAAGGAACGTCCGCAGGAATTCAGTTGGTTTGAAAACGAACGAATTCTCCTGCGTCGCCTCGTAAGCCGGAAGCAGCGAATTATGGCGACGCTCACCCCCGATACGTTTATCACGAACAAAAATCTCTATTCCATCTTGCCGAATGTTGGCACAGTGTCGCTGCGCGCGGTATTGGGACTGCTGAACAGCACGCTAATGTCACGGTTGTATATTGAAGCCGTCAGTCAGGCGACGAAGGACGACTTTCCTCAAGTGACAATCACGGATTTGCTCCGTCTGCCTGTTCCTACGGAAATCGCGCCCAAAGACTCAGCAAAACTGGAAAGCCTGGTTGACCGCATCCTCGCGGCGAAGCAGCGGGACGCCGGGGCGGACGTGAGCGCGTGGGAGCGGGAGATAGACCAGTTGGTGTATGCGCTCTACGGCCTGACGTCCGACGAGATCAAACTGGTGAAAGACAGCGCACAACGATGAACGCCTCTTGCTCCACACGCGGATGTTGTGGCCCAAGTGTCGAACTAGGAACGGGAGCGCAATCATGCCGAGATTAGAAAGCTTGACGATAAGGGGCTACCGCTCGATCAGGGATGAGTTGAGCATTCGTTTCCCTGACGGCGCGCCGCTGGTATTGGTTGGAGAGAATAACGCCGGGAAGTCGAATATCGCCCGCGCTCTCGATCTGATTCTTGGCGAATGGTATCCCGGAACGAGGGAACCTGATGACCACGAGTTCTGGGACAGGAATTCAGGGGCTGGGGAGATCGAAATTGCGACGCGAGTAGATAGAATCAGCACCCAAGACAAACGAGGAAATCCCGTCGAAATCGAAGGATTTCGCTGGACTTACAATCCGCGCGCAATGGGCGAGAAATGCACGTTCCGGGCGCTCACAAGAAGCGGCGAATCCTACGTGTCAAACGAGATGCGCGACCAGTGCGTTTGTGTTGTTGTTAGCGCCGATCGCCGTCTGTCTTATCAACTCAGCTACGCGAGCAAGTCCACACTGCTGTCGAAGCTGATGCGCAAGTTTCACGCGCATTTGACGCAGGACCAGAATCGCGTGGACCGGCTGAAACAAAAGTTCGAAGAGTTGAAGGCGATCTTTGCAGAGGTGGCGGAGTTCACTGGGTTTCAGTCGGAATTGTTGCAGCAGTTCGGCCAAATGTTCGCGGGCATGTCTTATGGCCTGCAGGTTGATTTCTCGGCCTACGACCCGAGAAACTTCTTTCACTCCCTTCGCGTGTTGCCGACCGAAGGAAAGAAGCTCCGAACGTTCGAAGAGCTTGGCACGGGACAGGAGCAGTTGCTGGCGTTGGCGTTTGCTCACGCATACGCGAAGGCGTTCCACGGCGGGATCATTCTCGCAATCGAAGAGCCGGAGGCCCATCTGCATCCCTTGGCGCAGCAATGGCTGGCGAGGCGTATCCGCAAAATGGCAAAGGACGGCCTTCAGATCGTGCTCACAACCCACAGCCCGGCGTTCGTCAACCTGTTGACTTTGGAAGGTGTCGCGCTTGTCCGAAAAGATGCCGGAGCGACAACCGTCAAACAGCTCAAAGCTGAGGATCTGGCAAACTACTGTTTGCAGCACGGTGCCGACGCCAAACGCACAACGTCCGGGACCGTTCTTCCGTTTTACGCCAGCCACGCGACGCAAGAAGTAACCAGCGGGCTTTTCGCAAAGAAGGTCGTTCTCGTCGAAGGACAGACGGAAGCCTTGACGATGCCGATTTACTTGGCGAGAGCCGGTCTGGACGTGACCAAGGAGGGAATCGCAATCATCCCGGTGATGGGCAAAGGAAACCTCGGCAAGTGGTGGCGTTTTTTCACGGCATACGAAATACCGGCTTACGTAACCTTCGACAACGATACGAAGGAGGAAGACAAGAACGGCGCTCGGCGGGGAGACGCGCTGGGGGCGCTCGGCGTTGCGGCCAACGACGTGACCAGAATCCTAACGACAAAGGACTGGGAGATCACGGACACCTATTGCGTCTTCGGTCAGGACTTCGAGACTTGTATGCGGAGTTCCTTTCCAGATTATCAGCAACTTGAAACGGATGCCGCCGCGACAATCGGCGAATCGAAACCGTTGATTGCCCGGCATGTCGCCATCAGGCTGAGCTGCGACGTGTCCATCGAAGGCCGGAAAAAGTTCAAGGCCTTTGCGGACACACTGCGCGGGTTGGGCGAGAAGCCAAAAGATGACATCCCATTCTAGTTAATGAAACCGATACAGACAGCAAACGCAGCGGACACGTC
>DYDC01000365.1 GCA_020718125.1 Methylacidiphilum sp.
GGGATGTGACCCCGATGACCCCGATGATCTTCTGCTCCATCGCCTTCGGGTCCGACTCGTCGGCGTAACCCCAGAGCGGCACGTTCGGCTGGTGATGGCCGGGGAACTGCGGCCGGGCCGCCTTGACCAGTTCCCACTCGGACCAATCCTTGCCCTTGTTCTTCACGTTGCGCGGGTCGCCGGGGTGATAGTTGCCGAAATAGTAACTGGCCACCGTGATCCGCGGCCCGGACTCCGCAGCCTGCGCAGCGGGTGCTGCGGAGGTCGCAGCCGTGACCGACACGGAAACATTATCCAGCCCCGGCGTGGACTTCGCGGCTTGGAACGCGATGATGATCGTCGTGCACGTCGGAACATTCCGCGCCACGAGTGCGTGTTTCGCTCCGACCTTGAAATCGCCGGCGGCGAGTTCCACAAGGTTCCCGTCAAGGATCGAGGCGTTAAGCACCACGTCGGGCTTCCACGGCTCGGAGACATCGAACGTGAGCGTGACATCGGAAGCCTTGTCGAGGACGCCAACGTTCTGGCGAAGGAAACCAAGGTTGGAAGGATTGCAGGTCGGCGGCGGCGCGCCTCGCTTCGCGTGGAGCGCGTAGGTGCCGCCCGATCCGAGCCAACCCTTCGGCAACCCCGCATACCAGGCGTCGCTGCCGTTCGCGGTCATGCCGGCGAGGTCGCTGAAGTCGCCGTTGACGACGCGCAGTTCGGCGTGCGCAGCCAGCGGGGCCAGCAGCAGGGCGGTGAGGATTTGGAACGGCAAGATCATCTTTTTCATAGTCATGCTCTCCTGAACGCCGCGATAAGACACCAATCCGCCACAAACGTCCATGCACGAAATGACCGATGATTTGCAGTTTCTGGCCGCGCAACCGCGCGGCACAGGAAAATGCTAGTCCGTGCTTTCCGTCTGCGCGTCCAGTCGAAGCGACAGCCACGCGCGGAGGTGGTTCAAGCGACGAATCAGCAATGGACCGCCGCCGGTTGACCGTGTGATTGCCAAAACACAGCCGCTGAGAGCCGATAGCTCCGTCTCCAAGCTTGCCGCCTCCAAGCGCTCGCCATACACTCCTGCCACGATGTTCATGGAGAATCTGATCCCGTAACCTTATGGAGGTGGAGAATGAAGGAAATCAGTCGCGAGCTTCTTATAGAGGAGTTCTTGGCCTGCCTTACTCAACGTGCAGAGAAGGAGTTCAAGGGCAAACTTCACCAGGCATTTGTCGCTTGGTATATCGAGGCGGAGTTTGGCCGCGTGAAATGGGATTTCACCGACAATCCGAATGATGGTGGCATAGATGCGATTGTATGGCGACCTGGCGAAAGGCCGTCCGTAGTTATCGTGCAGTCGAAATTCTCAGAGAAGATCGGCCGGGGAAAACTAGCAAAGGCGGCATATCGTGATTTCAGGCGCGTGGTCGATGCCTACTATCACAAGGAAGACAGGTTTGAGGAGTTTGTAGCTGATGTAGCTGCTGACCTTCGCACAAAATACAGGAGGGCAGAGGAATGGTTGGAGGACGTGAACCATTGGGCTGTGGAGAAAAAAGCATTCCGGCTGATCACAACTCACACGCGCAGACGGACTGATGAATGCGACCGGATTCCCAAGGAAAGTTTTGTCTATGCGAATGACGTTCTGCACCTCTATTCGCTTTACCGGATCAGGCTGACGCCAAAACCTCCGCCGCTTGATCTGACACTCGACGGAAAACTCAAGTATGATGATCCTCTGCGTGGCGTGACTTCATACCTCTTCAATGCGCGCTTATCTGATTTCAGGCAATACCTTCAACAAGTGGACGTGGCACGGCTGGTTGCGCGAAACATCCGCTACAATGTGGGCGGCCCTATTGGAGGTTCAATCCGGAAAACGTATGAGAAATCTCCTCACGACTTTTGGTATTTCCACAATGGGATAACAATCGTTTGCGACAAGATGCCTGAAGAGAATGGTGTCGCCACTCTCATAAACCCGAGCGTCATCAACGGCGCGCAAACTCTCTACGCCATCAGCGAATCCTCCCGAAGGAAGTCGCCCGCTTTGGTGGCAGTCCGCGCCATTGTGCGAGGACACGATAGCGACATGCCCATTGAGGATGATGTTTGGTTACAGAAGGTGATTCGAGGCGTCAACACACAAAACCGAGTGATCGCATGGGAGTTTCGTTCGAACGAACCCGAACAATTCGAACTTCAGGATCGCTTCCACGAGATGGGGATTTTCTACGAGCGGAAGCGCGGCGAGTGGAACGAATATCGGACTGAAGCTCGTTTCAAGGGATTCGACCGAGTGAGGTTGGATAAACTCGGTCAAATTCTAACAATCACGGGCGACAAATCGGGCGATGGAGTTCTGCTCGTGAAAAAGGGAATTGACCATGTGTTCACAGACAAGCGGTATACCAAGCTGTTTCCATCACGTTCGAAAGTGGCCAAAAGGTTCGAGAGGATATATCTGGCGCTGAGACTGTGGAGATTTCTCGATAAGTGTGGATACAAGGATTCAGACCACTACCGCCGCGAACACCACGCCTTCCAAAATTGCCTTTGGCTGTTACATCAAGGCGTGACATCCGTCGATCACCTACACTCCAAAGCAACCGTGGACTCGATCCGAAAAGCGCTCGATCACTTTGAGTCGAGAACTGCAAAGGGACGGCGGGCAAAGAGAGTCTTGCGCCAACTCACCAAAGCTGTTTGGGCTGCATGGAAGAAAGCCCGCAAAGTTGATCCAGAGCACTGGACCGCAAATAACTTTTTCAAATCCGCTTTCGGGAACAGGGTTATTCGGAACAAAGCGTATCCAACGGTTCTCCCATCACTTAAACAACTCAGCCGTGAGTTGTATGCTGAGTAAGAAAGGTGTGTCGGCTGCCGTATCTGCAACAACTTGCCGAGCTTCCCGATCTCGGCAGCGATGGGGCCGAGGCCGAAAGCAATACGGGACTCAGCATCGGGGACTGCCGGTCGCGTTTGGCGGCTGTCAGGTAGCGTCGCATTCCTTCGGGGGCGGGGTTTCACGGACCACTGCCACGCGCTCACGCTCCTGCTCGGCGACGTAGCGGCGCAGTTCCGCCGC
>DYDC01000366.1 GCA_020718125.1 Methylacidiphilum sp.
GTTGGCGCCGCCGCCATACACCGCTTTGCTGGTGATGCGTTCCAAGGTTTTGAAACGCCGCTGCCACGACGCAGGCTGGCACCGAGGCGCAGTCGTTGATTGACAAGGCCAAGGGCCCGATGGCCGACAAGAAGTGGGTGGACGCGCTCGGCACGTTGAAGGACGCGGCCGGCAAGCAGCCCACGGCGGAGCAGAAGGGCCTGCTCGACCAGTTGATCGCCGAGGTCCAGAAGGCGATGGCGGGTGACGCGGGGACGAAACTGAAGAGTGAAGCCACCAAGGCGCTCGGCGGCCTGCCGGGCAAGTAATCCGGTTTGCCCGCGGCGGCTGGCGGGTTCCGTGGCTGCGCTCGGCGCGGTCTGCGGAGCCTGCCGCCGCGGTGGGGCGTGAGAAGAACGACGCAAAATCCATTTCCGAGGAAACCCAATCATGCTCAAGGAGTTCGCCCTGCGGGGCAACGTCGTGGACCTGGCCATCGGCGTCATCATCGGTGGCGCGTTCGGCAAGGTGGTCAGTTCGATAGTCAGCGACATCATCATGCCGCCGATCGGCAGAATCACAGGCGGTGTGAATTTCGCCGACCTGTTCATCAACCTCGATCCGTCGAAGAAGCTGCCCACCGGCGAGGCGATCACGTCGCTGGCCCAGGCCAAGACCGCCGGCGTGGCCGTCATTGCCTACGGGCAGTTCATCAACGTGGCGATTGACTTCGCCATCGTGGCCTTTGCCATCTTCATGCTGGCCAAGGCCATGAACACGCTCCAGAAGAGACTCGCTGAAGCCCCTGCGGCCCCCGCGCCTCCGCCCGAGCCGCCCGCTCAGGAGAAGCTGCTGGCGGAGATCCGCGACATCCTGAAGTCTCGCTAAGGCGCGCACCGCTTGCGTTGACATGCCGCGGGTTCGCCGATAAAGTCCGGCCCCGTTATGGCGGAGCATCCCACAGCCAGTTTCACACGTGAAGACCCTTGGCGCGTCTTCCGTATCATGGCGGAGTTTGTGGATTCCTTCGAGGCCATGAGCAAGGTCGGCCCCGCCGTGACCGTGTTCGGCTCGGCGCGCGCCAAGAAGACCGACCCCTACTATCGCAAGGCCGAGCGGCTTGGCGGGTTGCTGGTCGAGCACGGCTACGCCGTCATCACCGGCGGCGGGCCGGGTATCATGGAGGCCGCCAACAAAGGCGCGCAACAGGCGGGCGGCGTATCGGTGGGCCTGAACATCCGGCTGCCGACCGAGCAGAAGCCCAACCCGTTCATCAACACGCTCATCGAATTCAAATACTTCTTCACGCGCAAGGTCGGCTTCGTGAAATACGCCAGCGCGTTCGTGATGTTCCCCGGCGGCTACGGCACGCTCGACGAATGCTTCGAGGCCCTCACGCTCATCCAGACCTCGCGCATCGAGCGGTTCCCCGTCATCCTCGTCGGCCACGAATACTGGGGCGGCCTGTGCGACTGGATGCGCAAGGCGATGGAGAAACCGGGCCGCATCAGCCGCAGCGACCTCGATCTGTTCTCGTGCGTCGAGACACCGGAGGAGATCGTCGAACAGATCGCCCGCTGGCGCACGAAACACACCACCGCAGCGCCAAAGCCTTCATGACCGTCCGCTACCAAGTCACCCGGCTCGACAACGGGTTGCGCGTGGCGACTGCCCACACGCCCGCCATGCAGAGCGTGTCGGTCGGCGTCTGGATCGCCGTCGGCGGTCGTTACGAGCCGGCGCGCACCTGCGGCGTCAGCCATTTCATCGAGCACCTGCTCTTCAAAGGCACGCGCCGCCGCACCGCCCGCCAGATCAGCCAGGAGGTCGAGGGCATCGGCGGCTACCTCAACGCCTTCACCAGCGAGGAATACACCTGCTACTTCGCCAAGGCCGGCTACGACAAGCTCCACGTCCTGCTCGACGTGCTGCTCGACATGTATCGCGAGCCGCGCTTCGACGCCGCCGAACTGGAGAAGGAGCGCGGCGTCATCAAGGAAGAGATCGAGATGTATCTCGACCGGCCCGACCAGCACGTCCACGAGATCCTCAACGAGATGCTCTGGCCCTCCCAGCCGCTCGGCCGCCCGCTCACCGGCTCGCTCAAGAGCATGGGTGCCATCACCCGCCGCGACGTGCTCGACTACAAACGCCTCCACTACATCGCCAACAACACCATCGTCGCCGTCGCCGGCCCGGTCGAACACGACACCGTCCTCGCCGCCGTGCGCCCCATCGTCTCGCGCATCCCCGCGGGCCGTCCCCGCCGGTTCACACCCGCGCGCCCGCCCGCCCGAGGCCCCGCGCTGCGGCTGCAGACCAAGGACACCGAGCAAAGCCACCTCTCCCTCGGCCTCCACAGCTTCGCGCGCACCGACCCGCGCCGTTACGCATTGAAGCTGCTGAACGTCATGCTCGGCGAGAACATGAGCAGCCGTCTCTTTCAGGTTGTCCGCGAGCAGCACGGCCTCGCCTACTCCATCCACAGCGCCACCAGTTGCTTCGCCGACTCCGGCGCGCTCGTTGTCGAGGCGGGCCTCGACAACGCAAAGCTCACGAAGGCGCTCCGGCTCGTCGCCCGCGAACTGGCCCGCGCCGCCGCCCGCCCGCCCGCCCCCGACGAACTGCGCCGCGCCAAGGACTACGCCGTCGGCCAAATGCGCCTCAGCCTCGAGAGCACCAGCAACCAGATGATGTGGGCCGCCGAACACCTGCTCGGTTACGGGGAGATTTACGAGCCGGACGAGATTGTCCGCCGCGTCGAAGTCGTCACCGCCGCCGACGTGCGGGCCGTCGCGCGCGCGCTCTTCCGCACCCGCCGCCTGCGCCTCGCCGTCATCGGCCCCGTCAGGGACGCGCAGCGGATCGAGAAGGAATTGAGGATCTAGCTTTTAGCTTTCAGCTTTCAGCTTTCAGCCGCCAGCTTCTTCTGATGCTGAAAGCTGACCGCTGATAGCCGCCAGCTTCTTCCAGCTTCTTCTGATGCTGAAAGCTGACCGCTGATAGCCGCCAGCTTCTTCTGATGCTGAAAGCTGACCGCTGATAGCTGACAGCTTCTTCCAGCTTCTTCTGATGCTGAAAGCTGACCGCTGAT
>DYDC01000367.1 GCA_020718125.1 Methylacidiphilum sp.
CCGTCACGTGATACCACCCGCCCGCCATCTCCACTCGTAAAGGCCGTGTCATGAGCACGGACAATGCCCCAATCAGCGAGGCAGATCAACCAATTGTTAGATGTGGGGATGTGACCCCAATGATGTCCCAATGATGTGCCCCCTGGTGCGCCGTTGTCGCTTGAAGCTGCGCGCGCCATCGTTCGCGAATTGCAGGCGCACAGCCGTCGTCGCGCCCGCTGACCGGAACATGGTTGGTGGCAAACATCGTCTGGAATCAGGAGTTGCCCCCACACACACCGGCCGACCTTCAGCCGGGCGCAGAACACGGAACGGCGCTGTTCTTACAAAGACTTCCTGGCGTTCTTGCGAACTCGCTTCAACAGCGACCGCAACAGGCGGAGGTTGGCCTTGTCGAGCGGGCTTACTTCCTCAAAGCCGCCCTTCGGCGTCTCCAGCACGCCGGGAACTTTGGAAAAGTGCGGATGGTTGAGCACGTGGCGGAACGCCTCCCTGCCCACGTGGCCCTTGCCAATGTGCTCGTGGCGGTCCACGCGCGAGCCGAGCGGCGTCTTGGAGTCGTTGAGATGGAGGGCAACGAGGAACCGCCAGCCGATGATGCGGCCGAAGTCGCGCGCGACCTTCGCAAACGTCTTTGGCGCGCGGATGTCGTAGCCCGCGGCGAGCAGATGGCAGGTGTCCACGCAAACGGCGAGCCGCTCCGGGCCGGCGCGCCAGATTAGTTCTGCCAGGTGCTCGAAACGGCAGCCGAGGTTGCTGCCCTGTCCCGCCGTCGTTTCCAACGCGATCTTCACGGGCGAGCCGCGCGTCTGGCGGAAGACTTCCTTCAGGCTGTCGGCAATGCGGCGCAGGCCGGCGTCCTCGCCCGCGCCCATGTGCGCGCCGGGATGCGCGACCACAAACGGCAGCCCCAGCGCGTCGGCGCGCTGTAATTCATCCACCATGCCCTCGATGCTCCGCCGTAGCGTGACGGGGTTGGTCGCGCCGAGGTTGATGAGGTAGCAGTCGTGGGCGAACACCGGCCCGATGCCGGCATCGGCGCGGAGTTTCTTGAACGCTGCGATCTCGTCGGCGCGCAGCGGGCGCGACTGCCACTGCATGTTGCCGCGCGTGAAAATCTGGATCGCGTCGCAGCCGGTGCGCCGGCCACGCTCGATGGCCTTGTCCACGCCGCCGGCGATGGACATGTGCGCGCCGAGTTTCACGCCGGGATGACGTCGAGGAGGTCGGCGAGCTTGTTGTCCCGCGGGTAGGCGTGGCCGAGGTGCTGGCGGAAGCCTTCGGAGAACTTCACGCCGCAACGCTTTCCGTTGGACGCGCCCCAGCGGCGCATGGTCAGGATGTATTCGTCCATCCCGTGATGGTCCCGCAGCCAGTTGCGCTGGCTGGCGTGGCACTTGGCCATCCGCTCCTTGGCCTTCATCACCGGGCTGATGTTCACGTAGAAGCTGGCCTCGATGGGCCGTCCGAAGTGGTCTTTCATGTCCACCGCGTCGGCATAGTAGAGATACGGGACGGCGGCGGTTGGGCGGGCGGGCGGCGTGATCAGCGTGTGCAGGTTCGGCGCGCCGGCGATGAACGTTGCCATCCGCGCAAGCTGCGAGCTGATTTCGTGGTCCGCCATGTAGCACACCGGCGAGTGGGTGAAGACCATGAACGGGTTGACGCGCCGGACCAGCTCGATGACGGCGCGGAGCGTGGGCTTGTCATACATGACGAGGCCGTCGCGCGCGCCGCAGCAGTGGTGGGTCGCGCCGATGACGGCGGCGGCGCGGCGGGCTTCCTCGAACCGGATGCGGCAGATGTCGTCGGTGTCGTATTCCAGCGTGCCGCAGTCGCCGGCGGCGACGTGGGCCATGTGGATGCGGTAGCCTTTCTTCGCGAGGAGGGCGAGCGTGCCGCCGCAGAGAAACTCGATGTCGTCGGGATGGGCCATGATGGCCAGAACGGTCTTGTTGTCTTTCATGTCTTCTTGGTTCCTCGGATGGTTTCGTCGGTTCGTCGGGCTGCGGCTGGGAATCTTCCTTCCGGTGCCGCACGCCAGCAGATGTCAACAGTATCGCCAGACGGCACACCGGTCACTAGTTATTTGATCTCGAGCACCCACACTTCCTGCTTCGCCGGCAAGCCGGCCTTGCTGATGGAGAATGTATCCGTGCCGAGCCGCTTCACGGCGGGCTTGCCATTGAGGTATTCCTCGACGGCCGCGATGGGCAGCTTCGGCGTGTAGCGGGTCTTGAAGTGCATTGCCACAACGAGGCGCGGGTTGATCTGCGAAACGAGCTTGTCCAGCTTGGCCGTGTCTATCGTGAAGAAGCCGCCCACCGGCAGCAGCAGCACGTCCACCGGGCCGATGCTCTTGAGTTGCGCGTCGTCGAGCAGGTGGCCGAGGTCGCCCACGTGGCAAAAACGCACGCCGTCCATCTCGAAGGAGTAAACCGTGTTCTTGCCACGCTCGGCGCCGCGGCTCTCATCGTGGAAGGCCGCCGTGCCGGTGACGGTGATGCCCTTGCGCTCGAAGTGGCCGACGCCCTTCTCGCTGCGGCAGAGGAGCGGCGAGCCGCCGATGATGCCGATGTTGTTGTGGTCGTTGTGCTCGTGGGTGACCAGCAGCACGTCGGCGGTGAGGCCCTTCGGGATCGGGTAGTTGAAATAGGCGTTGTCGAACGGGTCAACCACCAGTTTCGCGCCACTGGCGGACGTGAACTGGAAAAACGACTGGCCGAACCACTGCGCGCGCACCGTGCCGGCCGTCGCCGCGCCCGCGCTCACGACCCAGTGGCAGCCGCCGCCGAGAAGCAGGAGCAAGAATCGTTTCATCACGCTCTCCATGGTTTGGGTTTGGGTCGCAAAGCATACACCAACCTCCCCTGACGCGCGAAAGACTTTCTGCGAACCTCCGCCTGCGGAACAGTTGACACCGCATGAAGCCCGCGCTCCAGCGGTTCCTGACGCGGGCCGTCGCGATCACGCCGGCCATCATCGCCATCTACGGCGACGCCGGCGCCGGCGCGCGCCGGCAATGGGGGTCAGGTCTCAACATTAGACATTTCCTTCATCACTTCCGCCA
>DYDC01000026.1 GCA_020718125.1 Methylacidiphilum sp.
CGATGCCGCCCGCGTGCGGGCGTTATGTGAGATGCTGATCGAGAGCCGGCTCGGTCTGCGTTTCGGGTTTGCGAGCACCCTTCATCTGCTGCCGGAGGCCGCGATGCGCCTGATGCAACGCGCCGGGTTTGACCTCGCCTTTATCGGGGTGGAGAGCGGCAGCGACATCTCTGGAGATTCACAGACCGTGTGAAGAAGGAGGTGGTTGAGCGATGGATGAGGGAGTTCAAGCAAGCCTTCATCCGGACATACTGGCGCCCGGTGGGAGGCATGGTCAAACGAGCCGCCGAGGTCATCAGCTTGCTCGTTTACAACAAGACCGTTCGCGTGGCGGCGGGCGCGCTCCTGATGAATGCCCGTCTGGTCCGCCAGTTCTTCCGCATCAGGCTGCGATGAGAACTCCTCCCGCAATTGGCTTTGTGTTGGCGGGAAGGTGCAGCTAGCATCCGCGCCTCGGTTTCTGCCTATGCTTACGAAACGAAATGTTGTCATTGCAGCCGTCGTTATCGGCATCATTGGGCTTGTCTGCTACCAGTGGTTTTCCCGGCCGGTGGTGGAGGTGGTCGCGGCGCAACGCGGCACGGCCATCTCGGCCGTGTATGGGACGGTGAAGGTCCAGCCGACCGTGCGCATGATGGTCCGCTCCCGCAATGCCGGCATCGTGCGGCTGTCGCGGATGGGCACGGGCGCGGAAATTGTCGCCGGCATGGAGGTCAAGGAAGGTTGGGTGCTTGCGCGGGTGGACAACCCGGAGTTGGACCGCGAGATGGTCAAAGTGGAGGCGGACCTGAAGGCGGGCGAGGAAAAGGCGCGGTTGGGGCCGCCATCGTCGCAACTGCTCAAGACCTCCGAAGGCGCGCTGGCGCGGCTGGAGAAGCTGGCGGAGCTGCGCAACGCGCCCGCCAGCGAAGTGGAAAAGACGCGCAACGAGGTGCAGGCGTTGCGGGAGCGGGTGAAGTCGGAGCAGGTGGAGATTGACCGCGCGCTGACCGTGTTGCGGGAACAGGCCGGGGCGCTGCGCGACCGCAAGGCGCGCTGCGACATCCAGTCGCCGATGGACGGCGTTCTGGCCGCGATCAACGTCGTCAGCGGTGATCTCGTGGCGGAAAACACGCCGCTGTTCGTTGTCTGCACGAGGAGCTACTTCCTGGAAGGGCAGGTCAATGAGGAGGACATCGGCTCGTTGAGGAAGCAAATGAAGGCCGTGGTGCGGCTCTATTCCTACCAGCAGAAGGATTTCGGCGCGGAGCTGACCGACATCATTCCGGCCGGCGAGAACCAGCGTTACATGGTCCGGTTGAGCTTCGAAGCGCCGCCGGACAATCTGATGGCGGGCATGACGGGCGAGATGAACATCATCCTCAACAAACGCGACGGGGCGCTGGTCATCCCGACGCGGGCGTTGATGTCGGGCCGGGTGCTTGTGGTGGACGGCGGCACGATCAAACCGCGCGGCGTAAAGACGGGGCTGCGCGGCTTGGATCAGACGGAGGTCTTGGATGGGGTGAAGGAGGGTGAGATGGTGGTCGTGGCAGATCATGATGCGTTTCGCGTGGGCCAATGGGTGAGGCCGATCGTGGTGAACCGTTGATCGGGAGCGACGATGCCGCCGCCGCTGTTTATTGCCATACGGTTCATCGGTTATCGCAAGAAGGCGATCCTGTTAAGCCTGACGGGCGTGATCTTGGGGGTGGCGTTCTACATTTGCGCGCAGGCGCAGACGCAGGGGTTCGAGCAGTTTTTCATCAAGGGCACGCTTGGCAGTTCGGGGGCGATTATCATCGGGAACCGTTTTCAGTCTCTGCACACGGCCATTTTGGACCGCCAGGGCGGGACCATGGTGAATGTCAGCCACGCGAAACCGCGAAAGTTCTACGAGGGCATCACCGATCCGGAACGGATCATGCGGGCGGTGAACGAGTTCTCCAGCGTGACGGCGTGCGCGCCGGTGCTGGAAGGCAGCGCGGCGCTGGCAACGGACTTTCGTCAGGAGGTGTTTCGCGTCCAGGGGATAGACCTGGGCCTGCACCTGAAGGCCTCGGCGTTGCGGGAACATATCGTGGCTGGACGCATTGAGGATTTTCAAGAGAAGCCGTCCGGACTGATTCTTGGCTATGGACTGGCCGACAAGATGCGGGCGCAGGTGGGGCAGGATGTGGGGCTGATCGGGCCGGACGGGGAATACCGGACGTTCCGGATATGCGCGCTGTTCCAGACGGGCAATCTGACCATTGACGAGAAGTTTGGCTATATCCACTTGAAAGCCGCGCAGAGCCTGTTGCAGCGGCCCTACGGCATCTCGCATCTGATGGTGAAGCTGCGCGACCCGGCGCGCGCGCCGGCCGTCGCCGCCCACTTCGAGAGATTGTTTCAGCACCGGGCGCGGTGCTGGCAGGATCGCGAGCGGGGCAGCCTGGAAATCTTCAGCCTGATCCGCATTTCCGCCGCGATCACCGTGTCCACGGTCATCCTGCTGGCGGGGTTTGGCATTTTCAACATCCTGACCCTGATGGTGATGGACAAGGTGCGCGAGATCGCCGTGCTGCGTTCCATGGGCTATCGGCGCTCGGACATCAGCGCGATTTTTCTGTGGCAGGGTGTTTTGGTGGCGTTGATCGGCTCGGCGCTTGGCTGCGTGTTGGGGGCGGCGTTGACGTATGGCATCTCGCAGATCCCGGTGGACATCAAGGGATTCCTGAGCGCCAAGCGGTTTCTCGTGCACTGGAGTGTGATGGATTACTGTGCCGCAACGGTCATTGCTTTTGTGGCGATTTTTCTGGCCAGCTATTTCCCGTCGCGGCGGGCCGCGCGGCTGGCGCCGGTGGACATCCTTCGGGGGTCGGGCCAATGAGCATGGATGCCACCGCGGGTGTGTCCGCAGCCAACGTCCCGCTGCAATGCAGCGACATCCACCGTTATCTCGGCGAAGCCGAGTCGCGGGTGCATGTGCTGCGCGGCGTGTCGCTGCAACTGCAGCCCGGCTGCGTGCATGCCATCGTCGGGCCGTCGGGTTGCGGCAAGAGCAGCCTGCTCTACGTCATGGGGTTGCTGGACCGGCCGGATGGCGGCCGTATCGCGCTCAGCGGCGAAGCCGTCGAGGGCCTGACCGACGACCAGGTGTCGTGCCGGCGCAACGAGCACATTGGGTTTGTGTTCCAGTTCCACTTCCTGATGCATGAGTTTACGGCGCAGGAGAACGTGATGATCCCGATGCGGCGGCTGGGCAGGCTCGGTGTCCGGGAAATGCAGGAGCGGGCCGCGATGTTGCTGGAAATGGTGGGCCTTGGCGACAAGACCCGCCGCAACAGCCAGCATCTGTCCGGAGGCGAGCAGCAGCGCGTGGCCATCGCCCGGTCGCTGGCCAACGACCCGCAAGTCCTCCTTGCCGACGAGCCGACGGGCAACCTGGACACCGCCAACTCCGAGCGGGTGTTTCAACTGCTGACCAATCTGGTGCGGCAGCAACGGAAGGCGTTGCTGCTGGTGACGCACAACCTGCTGGTGGCCGAGGCCAGCGACTGGATCCACGAGATGAGGGACGGCCTGCTGACCGGATGCAGGGCCGGCCGGCCCCATTGACGCCGCGCCGCGATGGCCTACATCACGTCGGCAAACGCGCGCTTGGTGCGCATGAAGAAGGCGTAGCCGCCCGCCAGCACGACCAAACCAATGGCCAGCATCAACAGGTAATGCGGACACGCCGGCGCAATCCCCCACAGCACCGCATTGCGCGCCTGGTCCACCGCCACGGCCAGTGGATTCAACAGAAACAGCGGCAGATACTCCACGGGCACCTTGCTAAGGGAATAGAAGATGGCGCTAGCAAACATCATGATGGACAGAAAAACGGGCACGAGGGTGCTTATGTCGCGGACAAAAACGCCAAGGCCCGCCAGGAACCAGCCTGCACCGAGACAGATGAGAATCAGCGGCAGCAGGATGACTGGCAGGTAAAGCGCGGTGAGCGGGATGGCTCCGTGGGCGAGCAGCAAGCCGGCCAACAGGGGAACCAGGCTGATGACCAGTTGCGCCAGCGCCGCGCCAACGGTTGATACGCATAGGATTTCCAGCGGGAACACCACTCTGGTCACATAATTCGGATTGGCGAGCACGAGCATCGGCGCCCGTCCGATGCACTCGGCAACGAAATCATACACAACCAGCCCGCAGAACAAAGCGAGCGCGAAATCAAACTTCGATTCGTCCGGGCCATGGCCCAGTTTCGACTGAAAGATGCAGCCGAAGACGACTGCATAAACGGCAAACATCGCCATCGGCCGCACCAGCGATCCGAGAACGCCCAGATATGAGCCGCGGTAACGCGCCAACACCTCGCGTTTGCTGAACTGCCAGATCAGCGACCAGTAGCGGATGAGGTGGGCCGCAATGCGCCATGGCAGCACGAGATGCGATACAGAAACCCTCTCGTTCGAGGATGGCATTTGGGTGGACATAATCCAACTAGGCTGGCAATCATTTCTCATGGTGGGCGCAAGAATTCAACTTGAAACCAAGAACTGACAAGCCGTGAACGGCGAAAGCGTCATCCGAGTCGAGAATGTCTCGAAGGCCTACACGATCTGGTCATCGCCGTCAGCCCGTCTGCACGGGCCGATGTTGGGCCGCATCGGGCAGTGGCCGTTTCTGCCGGCAGCAACGCGACAATTATGTCGCCGCCTATCGCACGAGTCTTTCAAGAGTTTCTACGCGCTGCGGAATGTTTCTTTCAGTGTTCGGCGGGGTGAGTGCGTCGGCATCATCGGTATGAACGGTTCGGGCAAGAGCACTCTATTGCAGGTCATCACAAGGACGCTGCAGCCCACCGAGGGGGAGATATTCACTCGCGGACGTGCGGCTGCATTGTTGGAGTTGGGCAGTGGTTTTAATCCCGAGTTCACGGGGAGGGAAAATGTGTTTCTCAGCGGCGCGATCCTTGGGTTGAGTTCGGTCCAGATCAAGGCGCGTTTCCAAGACATTGCGGATTTTTCCGAGATCGGCGAGTTCATCGAACACCCGGTGAAGACCTACTCCAGCGGCATGCAGGTGCGGCTGGCGTTCAGCGTCACCACGGCAATTGCCCCTGATATCTTGATCGTGGATGAGGCCCTCTCCGTCGGCGACGCTTATTTTCAGCACAAGTGCTTCGCACGGATAAGGAAACTTCGCGAGCAGGGCATGACGTTGCTGTTTGTTTCCCATGATCCCGGCGCGGTCAAGTCGCTGTGCGATCGCGCGATTCTGTTGGATGCCGGGGTAATGATTCGAGACGATGCGCCGGAGGCGGTGCTTGACTACTACAACGCCATCATCGCAAAGCACATGGCCAACCATACGATTCAGCAAACAGAAACTTTAACGGGCGGCAGGTCCACACGGTCGGGGAATAAGAGGGTTGTGGCGGACTCCATCGAATTATTGGAGCATGGCGCGAGCGTTCAAACTGTCCGCGTGGGCGAAGCGGTGACCTTCCGAGTGCGCGCGAACGTCCGCCACGCTATCGAGGGGTTCACGGTTGGGATTCTGATCCGCGACCGGGTGGGCAACGACGTTTTTGGCACGAACACTCATCACGTGTTGGGGCCGCTTCGCTGCGAATCAGGGCAGAAATGGGCGGTGGACTTTGACGTGCCCTGCCTAGCCCTAGGCATAGGCTCCTATAGCGTGTCGGTATCGCTGCATACCGGTGCGACGCACGTCGAAAACAACTTCGATTGGTGGGATCGGGCGTTGGTATTTCATGTTATTCCCGGTTCGCAGCCTCACTTCATCGGCTGCTGCTGGTTGCCGGTGGCGATCCGATGCCACAAGACAAACTAGATGGAACCCGCGGTTTTGAACACGAAACACGTTAAGCTTGTGCAATCGCAATGATCGAATCCAATAATCCGGAGATCAACACCGCGGAGTTGATGGTTCGCGTTCGGGCCGAAGTCCAGCGACTCAAGACCGCCAAGCCTTCGCCCGCTCCAGACCCGCCCACGGGACTGGTCTTGGGTCCGCTTGACCAGATAAGAAATGAAATCGTCGGCGTGGCTTCTCAAGCGCGCCGGAGCAACCAAGTCCGAGCCGTCGTTCCGGGTTTCCTCCACCCGTTCTTCCGCAATCAAGGCCGCTGCAATCGTCTTCTCCTGCGCGCGGTCGAGTTGCAGGAAAAACAAATCGCGGCTCTCCAAGCTATCGTGGCGCAACAGGCGGAGCAATTGGGCAAACTCCAAGAACTCAGACTGCCCAGCTTGCAGACCGAGATTGCATCTCAGAAAGAAACGCTTACAAGGCTGCTCGATCAACTTGATTCTCCATGTCAGGAAACAGCCCGGCCTGCACCTAAGGACGGCGGCCAAGCACCACCCAAGTCAGCTACACCCCTGATTGCGAAAGCCTGATGAAGCCAATAGCTATCGTCATTCCGTGGTGTGGCCGCAACCTCAAAGGCGGTGCGGAGCAACAGGCGTGGCAGATGGCCGAACGGTTGGCCGCCCGTGGTCGCACCGTCGAGGTGTTGACGACCTGCTGCCGGTCGCACAACGACGACTGGGGCGTTAATCACCTGCCCGCCGGCATCACAAAAGAACCGGAAGGTTTCTCCATCCGGCGCTTCCCTGTCCAACCCCGTTATCGAGCCGCCGCTAACCGTGTCCTGCATGCTCTGGAGACGGCGCCAAAGACATCGCTCAAGCCCGGCGTCTCGCCGATAAGCAACGAGGATGCGGCCCTCTTCAGCCAGTTGATTCATTCCCCAAAGCTCCTGAGTCACTTAGAGCGGAAGACCGCAGCCTATCGGGCGTTTATCTTTATTTCCTGCCTCTATGGCCCCATTCTCGACGGGTTGCCGCTCGTGGCCTCCAAAGCATGGCTTCAGCCGTGTCTCCGGGACGAATCCTGCGCCTATCTGCCGCCGGTCGCCGCCATCTTCCATCAGGCCCGTGGCATCCTCTTCAACAACGTTGGTGAGTTCGAACTGGCCATCCGCCTCTACGGACCGGGCATCATCCCTAAGTCCGTCGTCGTAGGCGGCGGAGTTAAAGCACCCGACGTGGCCGAAGCCGCCGGGCGCGCGAATGCCGCTGAGGATACCGACTGGCGGAAGGTCTTGGATTGTTTTGAGAAACCGTTGTTTGAGACCGACGGGCCTGCTTCCGGGCTGAGTGGCCGCGTTTCGTCTGGAAACCAGCGGGCTGTCCATCAGGTGCTGCCCAGCCTCTCGTTCGGAGACGCGATCTCCAACTACGTCTGCTGGGTTCGCGACATCCTGCGGAGCCGCGGTCTTCGATCGGAGATATTCTCTTTGCATAGCGATGAGCGCATGGCCTCCGAGCGCCATGCTTTTTCGCCTCAAAAGATCCGACCGGAAGACGCTGTCCTCTATCATCACGCTATCGGCAGTGAACTGACCGCACACATGGCCGCGCATCCCGGCCCGAAATGCCTTATCTACCACAACATCACCCCGGCTGACTTCTTCGAACCTTTCTCACCACACTTCGCAGGGATGTTGCGACAGGGGCGTGAAGAATTGCGGTTGCTCGCGAAAGCGTTTCCTGTGTCCGTCGGTGTCTCGGAGTATAATGCCGGCGAATTGCGCGACGCGGGATTTGCGAACCCAAGCGTCCTGCCCCTCGCCATCGAGCCTGCGCACTGGGATTTGCCGGCCGACGCCCGGCTGATGGATCAACTCAAGGCAGGCCACACCAACCTGCTCTTCGTCGGCCGGCTGGCGCCTCACAAGCGGCAAGATGACCTGCTCCGCGTCTTCCGGGCATATCTGGGTTTTGACCCCAACGCAGTGCTTCATCTGGTCGGCAGTGGCGCCGCACACGGAGACCCGTATTTCAACCACCTTGCAGGCACGGCGTTTTCGCTTGGCCTCCACAAACGCGTCAATTTCGCCGGCCATCTGTCCGGCCCGCAATTGGCTGCCTGTTACCGCACAGCACACTTGTTTTGGTCCATGTCGGAACATGAAGGGTTCTGCGTGCCGCTGATTGAGGCGATGTGGCACGACGTGCCAGTGCTCGCCTACAGCAGCTCCGCCATCCCCGAGACGCTGGGCGAAGCGGGTGTGATGTTCACAACCAAGGATAACGAAGACCATCTCGCCGCGCTCGCCTGGCTGCTGGTCCATGATTCCGACTTGCGACGGAAGGTGATTGCCGCCCAAAGACGGCGACGAGCCTGCTTCCTGCCTTCCGTGGTGGCGCCGCAACTCCTGACTTTGATCAACAGCCTGATCGGCCCGGCTCAGCCGACGCCGCAGGCGGGGGCCGGCACGCTGGCATGAACCGTTCGACTGCGAACAAGATGCGCCCAGAACCCTTAGCCCGAAAACCGAAGTTGCCCGCAGCGCCGGTATCTTTGCCGGCACAACTTCGGTTTTCAGGATTAAACACAAGAGCAACCTTATGAGATTCTTCCGCCGGCCCAACCCTGTGAAGTTCTACTGTCGGCCCAACACCGGCGATGAAGACATTTTCCGGGCCATTACGGATCCTGCCAGCAACGAGTATCAACTTCCCGCTTCTTTGGAGGGGATGAAAGTGTTGGACATCGGGGCGCACATCGGGAGCTTTTCCCATGCGTGTCTGTTGCGCGGCGCCCGGTATGTGTATGCCTTCGAAGCGGAACCCTCAAACTATGAAGTATGCAGACGGAATTTGGAGCCGTTTATCCAGAAAGGAAAGGCCGACGCGAGAAATCAGGCGGTGTGGCGCTCGGACTTGGCCCGGATGCCGCTGCTCTCATTCACTCCATCGGCGGACCCTCAAAACACCGGGGGAGGGAATGTCTTCTTTGGAGACAATGCGACTTGCCAAGTTCCATCGGTTTCCTTGGACAGCATCATCGAAGAAGTGGGCGATATTGACATGCTCAAGATTGATTGCGAATCGAGCGAGTTCCCCATCCTCCTCACGGCTACGAAGCTCGCCCGGATTCATGACATCCGCGGTGAGTTTCATGAAGTCGGCGGGATCTACAATCCCCAAGCGACCATTCCTGACAAAGCTCAGGTCGGTTCCTGTGCGGCCTACACCATTGAGAGTCTCCGGGAGTGTTTGGGCCGCCACGGCTTCGGAGAAGCGGCATTCAAGCGGTATCGCTATCCCGACGGGAGATTGTGCCACATAGGCATGTTCTTCTTCTTGAAACGCGAACCTACCTCTTTAAGATTCGGCCCCGCGAAGCCGAAATAAGACCGGTCCTGACGGGAGCCTGAGCGATGAACACCGAGCCGCAACGATCATCCAGATTTCGAGCAGCAGCGTCTGTTCCCCCTGTTGGTGGGAAAATGGCTCAAGGCCCGACTGTTCACTGCGTTGTTGGCAGGCATCGTTGGGGTGGGCATCATGGCGCAGGCCAGAACCATCGCCCGCTATGCCTCGGACATGCCAATCTCCGATGACTGGCAATTGATACAAGGGTTGGCCTGCGGACTGAACCCGGCCTGGCTGTTGGCTCGCACCTGTCCGCATCGGATGCTTTCCACCAAGGTGATGAGTTGGGCGACGTTGTGCCTCGCGCAATGGGACCTTCGATACGCCATTGCAATCAACTACGCGACGACCGTGACGCTGGCGGCGCTGATCGTGTTCTTGTGCTGGCGGGGTTCGCGTGGGCCTTTGAGCGTGGCGATCCTATCTGCCGTTCCGCTGTTCTCTCCCCTCAACGGTGTTTCCCAATTGTGGGTGACTAGCACATGCTATCTGCACTATGTGTTCGCGCTAGTGATTGCGCCTCTGTTGTTGTTTAGCCCCCCCCCTTCACATGGAGCCGCACGGCGCTTGGGTTGCTGGCGCTTTTGGTGGCAATGACCTCCCTGAGCAGTGGAGGCATTATGGCAATGGTCGTCTTGACCATCCGGGTCTGGTTCCGGTGGAACAACGCCGCGGCCCGCGAAGGGAGTATTTCGCGGTGGAGCCTCCTGTTGATCTGGGGGACAATGGCTGTGCTTACCGCGGTGGATTTGATCGATCTTCTCTTGCTACGACCAGATGATGTGGGTATTACGCCGCACCAAAACGCCAACCTGTTATACTTCGTTCGGTTCGTAACCGCTCTGATGGGATTGGGATTCGACTTTTTGCAGGAACATGGGGCTGTGCAAGATGTCGCATGCACAGTCTTGGTGATTGGCCCCTTGGTGCTGCTTGCCGGGGATCGCTCCCTCCGCTCGGATGGTCCGCGTCTGGCAGTGGCTGCCACAACCTTGGCGATGTTGGTTACGATGGTTGTGCTGACGGCGGGACGCGAGGGTGGCGGCCTTGGTGTTGCCAAACAGGCGCGGCATTACCTGATCTTCTCACTGTTAGTCCCTTTGACAGTGGCCAACTGGACAGCCGTTAAACTTCGGTGGCATATGGGTCCTCTTCTGGCCGGAGTCACTCTGTTGCTGTCGTGGGCGGGAATCTCGCCGCACTGGAACAACAATGGTTATGAGTATATGCGCCAAGTTTATACTGTTCCCCAAACGGAGTGCCTTTCCAAGTGGTTCAAGGCGCACGATCCGAACTCCCGCCGCGCTATCCAACAAGACTTGCTCCACCTGGAACGTCTCAACATACTCCCTCGAGACGAAGACAAAATCGAACAAGACTTGCAAATTGCGAAACGTCTCAACCTCGTGTTCTACAAGCGACTCAAGGAGACACTCTGACGGCTCTTCCACCGCACGTGTTGACTTCGGTTGTCGTTGATGGAATTCACGGGTTGGAGGGTCGTTCCACTTTCCGAGTTCCCCTCGAGAGAGAGGACAAAACCGTTGATTTTGGCGGGTGGCGTTGCTATCGCGCAATGTTGCGCCGCATTGCCACGCTCACATGACTTGGCCAGTTGAAGCAGATCAACCTCCTGCAATTCCAGTTCCGGTCGCCGCGAGCGCCTCAGGACGTGGGGGAGGGCAACGATGATCGCCTCTTGGGCGTTTTCCTCCGTTCAGTGCGACTCGAAACTGTTTTGCCGTAGCGATGTGTCCCCAGCGTGAAAGCGGCAATCCTCAAAGCCCTCGCGCCGTGATTGGCGGGGCTGTGCGGCGGGGAGGAATTGGCTCCGGAGGTAGGGATCGAACCTACGACCAACCGGTTAACAGCCGGTCGCTCTACCGCTGAGCTACTCCGGAACCTGCAAAAACGGGCATTCGGGAGAGGCAAATGCGCGCGGACTATAGGCGGCCCCTCCGAATCCGGTCAACGTCAAACTCCGTGGATCGGCAACTGCGAGCAACCGCGGCTGGAATCAGGATGCTCCGCCGCTGCCTTTGATGCCCGCCGTTTGCTGGCGATTCCGTCTCCAGCCCGTGCGATACTTGCTGACCCACTCCACCAAAGCCCTCTCGAATCCTATATCGTGGCCGGCTTTCTCGCTCTCCAGCCATTTGTGTTTCATGATCTCCTCCCGCTCGGCGAGAAATTCACGGTATAGGCTGGTCTTCTGAACCCAATCGTTGGAGGAGCCTTGCTTCGCGTCCTCACGCTTGTCGTGTTCTGTCATGAACTCGTTAACCATGGTGTTGGGATCCGACACTTCGAAATCCCGCTGCATACTAACAGAGCGCCCCACGCTTGACAATCACCCGCTGGCCGGCGGCGAAGGAACCAGCCTGTGTGACCGGACGGCCTGCTGACGCTTCACTCGCAATTCCGGGCGCAGACTTGATTCCGCGAGGAGTGGCGCATAGGCTCGCTGTCACGCTGGTGGAAAGATGGCGAACCGTGTTTTTCAACAAGACCAAACCGATCGTCGGGCGTTGCGAGACCGACATGACCACGCGGCTGCGGCTGAAGTATGAGCCGTTCTATCACGTGATCGAGTCGGCCAGCGGCGTGAATGTGACTGTGGCCGGACGGCCGATGGTGTTGATGTCCAGCAACGAGTATCTCGGCCTGAGCCGGCATCCGAAGGTGGTCGAGGCGGCGAAACAGGCGTTGGACCAGTGGGGCGCCAGCGCGTGCGGCTCGCGGCTGGCCAACGGCAGCCGTGCCTATCACATCGAGTTGGAGGAGGCGCTCGCGGCGTTTCTCGGCAAGGAGGCCTGCCATGTCACTGCGGCGGGCTATCTGGCATGCACGTGCAGCCTCAGTTCGCTCGCGCAGCGGGGCGACGCGATGATTGTGGATCCCAGCGTGCATTCGTCGCTGTGGGACGGCGCGCTCTTGAGCGGCGCGAAGATCGAGCGGTTCGCGCACAATGACATGGACTCTCTGGCGAAGCTGCTGGGGCAACTCGACGCGAAGCAGGCCAAGGTGATCGTCGTGGACGGCGTGTATTCGATGGAAGGGCATCTCGCGCCGTTACCGCGGCTGGTGGAACTGGCCGGACAGCATGAGGCGGCGGTGGTGGTGGATGAGGCTCACAGCATCGGCATCCTGGGCCGTGGGGGGCGTGGCGTGTGCGACCATTTCGGCGTCACGGCGAGGGTGGATATGATCTGCGGCAGTTTCTCGAAGGCGCTGGCGGGCACCGGCGGCTTCGTGGCGGCCAGCCGCGCGATGATCGAGTATCTCCGCAGCAATTCACGGCAGATCATCTTCAGCGCCGCCATCAGTCCCGCGGCCGCGGCTAGCGCGCGCGCCGCTCTGGAGATCATGCAGAGCGAGCCGGAGCGCCACGATCGGCTTTGGGCGAATCACCGGCATCTGAAGACGATTCTGCAGACATCGGGGCTGGATTTCTGGGACAGCCCGACGCCGGCGTTGCCGATTGTGATCGGTGACAAGGTCAAATGCTATGAACTGTGGAAATCGCTCTGGGACCAGGGATTCTTCACGGTGATGTCGCTGCCGCCGGGCGTGCCGCCCGGCAAGGAACTGCTTCGCTGTGCCGTGACCGCCCTGCACACCACCGACCAACTCGACCGCTTCGGCGAAGCGCTCAAGGCGGCCATGCGGCAGGCTGGCGTCCGGCCGAAAGGTTGACGGCCAGGCTCCAGCGCCGCCGATTGCCGGCTACGGTTTCTTGGACGCGTCCTCCGCCTCATAGTCGAGGTCGGCCGCCACGGCATCGTGGATTGCCCGAGTGAAACGCGCGACGATTTCCCTGCGTGTGCCACCGGCAGCTTTGAAATCCTCCGGGTCAAGCGGTGTGTGCAGGACGAGTTCCACATTTCCCCGATACCGGTTTGGCCATGATAGGTCGCGGAACAGGTTCTGAACGCCGCGGAGGCTGACTGGTGCCACCTTCACGCGGGTGAGCAACGATAGGAACGCCGCGCCGCCCTCAAACTCGCCAAGCTTGTCCCGGCGCTCGCCCTCGCTGCCCATGACCAGAAAGCGTCCGGCACGCAGGTGGGCGGCCATTTCGCGCAGCGCGCGCATCCGTGCGTCCTCCTGCCTGGGCCGGGTGTCCACGGCAATGCACGGCACGGCCTTGAGGATGCCGCCGATGATCGGGATGTCATACGCGCCGTCCCAGACTGCGGAGACGGCCATCTGGCCCGTGATGCTATGGAGCGCCGCGAGCGCCAGGAACAAATCATAGTGCGAGCCGTGATTGGCGGCGAAGATGTAAGGGCCGGGCGGCGGCACCTGCTCCAGGTTGCGGATGTGCAGGCCGAACAATCGTTTGAACACCCGCACAAACACGCGCTGCACCACACGCGAATGCACGAACGCCCGCCAGAACGGCGACGGCGCGTAGCGTGGATTCACGACCTCAAAACGGTTGTCCATGTTTCCTCAATACCCCATCAACCCGCAACAGCGCCGGCAGACGGGCATCAAGCCGTCCCGGCCCAGGCTGCGGCGGAATTTCAGGTAAGCGGGCGAGTTCCACAGTTCGGTGAGTGTGGCGGTCTTGACGTTGCCGACGACGTAATCGTGATAGTCGCGGCACGGTGAAACGTCGCCGTTGCTGTTGACCTCGACCACTTGGTGGATGGAAACACACTGGTCGAAACCGAAGGTGGCGCGATGGTCCGAGTAATAAGCCTTCAGTTCCTCGCCGCCCGTGATCGGCGGGATGATGCTGACGGCGGGCGCGGACCACGGCCGCGACCGGACTGTGAGCGTCTGAAACTGGCGGTGAAGCTCCTCGTGGTCGGCGGTCTTCCAATCGCCGATCCAGCCGCGGTGTTTGATAGGGCAGAATCCGAAACGCCGGGCGAAGTCCCGCTCGTGCGCCGCGGCATTCTCCGGGTCTATCCACCACGAGAGATAGAACACGAACAGGTCCACCTTCTGTCGGAACGTCTCGTAGATGTCCACCAGATGCTTCAGGTTGGCTTGCGACACCACGGTCAGGGATGCGATGAGCGGCAGGTTCCGGCCGCGATTTTGCCGCGCTTGTCGCACGGCGTCGAGGCCCAGGTTGATGTCGCGGAAGTTGTTGCCGCTGCCCGCCGACGGCCGAAGCTGGTTGTGCAGATCGGCACAGTGGCCGTCTATGGAGACCTGCAGGAGGAATAAAGGCGCCTCGACGAGGCGTTGGGCGGACTCGGCCAGCCGCGTGCCGTTGGTGGCAATGGACGGCGGCAGCCCCAGCTCCGCCGCGCCAGCGATCACATCCAGAATGCCGTCGTAGAGCATCGGTTCGCCGCCCCAGAAATAGACCACCGGCCGATGGCCGTGTTGCACGAGGTCCTTGAACAGTTCGAGATAGCGTTCGGGCGCGACCTCGCCGGCCCGCAGTTGTTTCAGGTTCTGGTTGTGAAGGAAGCCGCTGTCGCCCCACTGGCCGCAGGTGTGACAGCGCAGGTTGCAGATGTCGGTGATGCGGAAACTGGCCTGGCGAATCTTTCCCGCCCGGCCGTTGCGGTGGGCTGGATGCAGCAGGTTGAAAAACCGCTTCTCCAACTCCAGCCGGGCCAGCTTGGCCCCGATCCACGGATGACCGGCCATCCGGCGGAAATTCTTGAGCACCACGGCGGCGCCGGCGCTGCTGCGTTTGATCATCGTTCGTCCTGGTTCTGGTTTCCTGCCGAAGCCCTTGTCCTGGGGCCATGCGGACGGCTATCATACCGGCAACAGGCGTTCCCTCAAGCTCTGGATCATAGATGGCAAAGATACTGTATGGAGTGCACGGCACGGGCCACGGCCACGCCGTGCGGGCGTTGACCGTCGCGCGGCACTATCCGCAGCACGAGTTCCTCTTTGTCAGCCATAGCGATGCCGCCGCGTTGCTGAAGCGCGAATACCACGTCATCGAGTGCTACAACCCGGAGACGCCGATCGTCGCGCATCGCGTGGCCGCCGTCGGCGCGGTGATGAGCACGCTGCGGACGTGGGGCTGGCAGCCGCGCCTGACGCGGATGATCGTGCGCGAGATCGAGCGGTTCCAGCCGGACGTGGCAATCAGCGACTACGAGTATTTTGTTCCGCGCGCCAGCCGCGTGGCGGGGCTGCCGTGCCTCTCGCTCGACCACCAACACATCGTCACCTGCGCGCGGCATGACGTGCCTGTGCGACAACGGGCCAGTTATGCCGTGACGGACTTCGCCGCCCGGTTCCTGTTCAGTCAGGCCTCGGAATATGTCGTCACGTCGTTCTATCGTCCCTCTCCGCATCCCGGCTCGCTGACCCACCTCGTGCCGCCACTGCTGCGGGACAGCGTCGTGCGGCAAACACCCGGCGACGGAAACCATGTGCTCGCGTATCACGGCTACTCGACCTCGGCGGGCTTCTACAATTTCCTGCGTGCCATACAGCGGCCCGTCAGGGTTTACGGCTCGAACCTTGACCGCACGGAAGGCAACCTGCAGTTCAAACCCAATTCCGAAGATGGCTTTCTGGACGACGTGACTTCCTGCGCCTACGTCATCTGCGGCGCGGGGCACACGCTGATTTCCGAGGCGCTGCATCTCGGCAAACCCCTGCTGGTCATCCCTATCCGTGGGGCCTTCGAGCAGTTCCTCAACGCTCACTATGTTGAGAAACTTGGCTACGGCCGTTACCACGAGGGGCTTGCGCCGCCCCCGGCCCTGATTGCCCGTTTCGAGGCCGAACTGACCGGGTTTCGGAAGAACATCCGTTCAGAGAGCTTCTGCGGCAATGCCGACATCTTCCGTTTGCTCGACGCCTTTATCGAGATGAAGACCCTATGCGCCTCCTGATCCTGACCTCCAGCACCGGCGGCTGCCACGACATGCGGGCGCGAGCGTTCGCCGAATGGGCGGAGGCTGAGCCGCAGCTCGGCATCGCCGTCGAATCGCACCGGCCGCTGGAGGAGTCGCACTGGCTCTACGCCTTCGGTGTCGGACTCTACAACTGGATTCAACGCACCGCTCCCCTGCTCCATCACGCCTACTTCAACTTCCTCGAAATTGCCTCCATCGTCCGCACGCCCACGCCGTTTGGCGCAGACCGCTTCCGCGCAGTGTTGGAACGGGTGCGGCCCGATGTGGTGCTCAGCGTCCACGACTCGCTCAACCACACCTTCTTCGACTACGCGCGCGCGGTGCTCGGCCGGGAGCGGGTGCGCTGCGTGACCTACTGCG
>DYDC01000027.1 GCA_020718125.1 Methylacidiphilum sp.
CGGCCTTCTGTCGTCCCTACGGGACTCTGCCATCACGGGCGGCGTTCCCGGCACTAAAGTGCCGGGCTATTCTCGTCCGTCCCTCTGGGACTTGATCGTGGCGCGTGTGTCAAGTTGCGCCCCGCAGCCACGGGCGCATCCGCGCACTGCCCCCGATTTAGTTCTGGGTCCAGAGCTCCTCCCACTGATGATTGTGGCGTGCTTCGGTCAGAGACCCGAGATGCCGCAGGCCTTCGACCGTCCAAAACTGTCCCGGTCGCTTGAACCGGCATTGTCTCTGACGACAGGCCGATTCCACTGGACCCGATCCGATCGGCCAGCCGCGGCGCGCCAGCCGCTGGCAGTTCATCCGCCCGGTTGAAGATTTCGTGCAACAACGCCGCCAAGCGATAACCCGCCAGCGCGACGCGCTCGCGCACCACTCGCCGCGCGTTCGTCACGCAGGCCGCGCCCGGCGTGTCGTGCGGTTCGAGGCCGGCGTAGGCGGTGGACTTCGCCAGCGCGTTGAAGATTTCGTGCAACAACGCCGCCAAGCGATAACCCGCCAGCGCGACGCGCTCGCGCACCACTCGCCGCGCGTTCGTCACGCAGGCCGCGCCCGGCGTGTCGTGCGGTTCGAGGCCGGCGTAGGCGGTGGACTTCGCCAGCGCGTGGCTTTCCTGCGCCCAACATTCGAAGTCGGCCAACTGTAGCGGCGGTCTATGACCGCCGGTTGTTGTTCTCAACGATGACGGACGGCGGTCATACTCCGCAAGTTGCGATTGATGAACGCGAAGACTTCGCGGGTGTGGGTGAAGCGAGGGTGGAATTGGAAGGCCGGCAGGTTGGCGCGGAGGCGATCATCACGGCGACGATCAACGGGCTGAAAGCCGAGGCGATGGTGAAAGTTATTTCTAAACGAGAGCCGCCGATTGAGCCGCGAGAAAAGAAGGAGCGCGGCGGACTCTTCCGCGATGTCAAATTCGACGCGTCTGCCGAACCTCGTCAGCCAGTTTACCGCGGCGCACAACTGCCAGCACGCGCGCTCCGGTTTCAACATCTCTGTCCTTGAGGTCAGTTCTTCTCCAAAACCAACTCCACGCCGCTGAGCGCCGGGCCGAGCGAGGACGTGGCCGACTTCTGCAACCGGACTTCGAGTTGCGGGCTGAGTTGCACGTTCTTGAATTCCTTCACGACGCCGCGGTTGGCGGCGCCGGCAGCTTTGACGATATCGAAGTCTTTCAGCGCCGGATGGCCTTGCAGGAGCACGTCGAACACGCGCTGGCCCGGCGCGATGTTGTCCGGTTCCATGAAGTAGAGCCGCACGGTGTAGCGCGCGGGCGGCAACGCAGGAAGCGTTGCGGCGGGTGCTGCTGCTGGCTCGGCGACCGTCTCGGTCGCAGCAGTAGGCGCGTCCGCAGCGGCAGCTTCGCCCTTGGCGGCGGCCTTGCCCTTGCCGGAGTCCTTGTCGCCTTCGTCGTCGTCCTTCGACCCGGCGGGCGCGGCGGGTGGCGGGGCCTTCGACGTCTGCGGCGTGATGACGATGAACTCGATGTCGCGCAAGCCGGACGCGACAACCCACGCGGGGCCGTCGCCAGTAACGGCGCTGGCGTGACGGCGGAAGAGGTTCGTGGACGCGCCGGTGATGGTCACGGGCAGTTGCGGCGAGACGCCGCCCGCGTTCGGATACTCGAGCCAGAGCGTGCCGTCGTCCGCGACGCGGTCGCCGGCCGCGCCGAGGTTGATGCCGACGCGCGCGATGCGCTTGCCCTCGGGCGTGTCGAGGCCGGCGAGGTTGCAGGTCCACATCTCGACCTCCGGCATCGGGACGAGCGCGAGCGAGGTCTGGTTCTGATACGGGCAACTGCACGTGCGCGTATAGTCGGGCGCGTTCAGCACGCCATTGGCAATGATGAGGTTGGCGCTGCAACCGCTCTTGAAGCCGCCGAGGTTGCCGGTGCCGGCGTGGGATTGCAGGTCGTAAAACCCGGCCGCGCCGGAGCGGAAGGTCATCACGTTCTCGGAGGCGACGGGTGTGTCGCAGCCGTAAGTGCGACAGACGCGCCAGGGTTGCGTCTCGCCGGTGAGCGGATTCGTGATCGTGTGCGGCTTGCCGTCGAGCAGGCTGTAAGCGCCGGCGGATTGCTTGTAGGAAGTCGGCGTGGTGATGATGAGGTCGTGGTGCAGGATGCAGGGGCCGCTGTATTTGAGGCTCGGATTCCTCCAAAGCTCGGAGCCGTCCTTGGCGCGGAGCACTGCCATGCCCTGCGGCGCTTCGTCCTTCAACCGGTCGGTGGCGCTCGCGCCGGCCTGCAGCAACAGGTCGCGTTCCTTTGAGTAGCCCAGCCACGAGCCGAAGATGTCCTTCGTGTTCTCCCACAACGCTCGGCCGCTGCGGAGGTCGAACGCGACGATGCGGTAGTTCGCGGCGACGTCCTTGCCCGCCCGCTTCGCCTTCTGCTCCGCGCTCTTCGGCAGGCGGTCGAGGCAATAAACGCGTCCCCCGCCGGCAACGATGCCGTTGTGGATGAATCCGTGTCGCGCGCCGGCCTGCCAGAGCAACTGGCCGGTGTGGCGATTGAACGCGGCCAGGCCGAGGCTCGCGGCGTAATCACCGATGCCCGTCACGGCGTTGAGGCCCATTGGCGAAAACCGTTTGTTGAAATGCGCGAAGCCGCTGCCGCCGAGCAGCACGTCGCCGCAGACGCCGATGTAGCCCCACTCCGGCGCGGCGGCGCCGCCTTTGCCGGCGGGCAACTGGATGGTCCGCACGATCGCGCCCGTGACGGCATCGAGCACAACGCATTTGCTGCCGACCGCCACATAGATGCGGTCCTCAGTCGCGACGAAGTTCGCGCCGCGGGCGTTGGCGCCGGGGATGTGCCGCTGGCTGTAGAGCGTCGTCAACGAATCCGCCAGATGCGTGTCGTCGTAGTAGATGCCGCGTGTGTTGAGGCCGGGGATCGCCGTCTTCCACAACCGCCGGCCCGTGTAAACGTCGCGCGCGCTCAGGCAGTCCATGCCTTCGAGAAACAGCCGCCCGCCAACCACCTGCTCGGACGGCCCGTGGCCGTGGCGCGGCAGCACGTCCATGTGCGTGTTGCCGCCGAACCACAACAGGCCGACCGGCAGCTTCAACGCGCGGTCGTCGGACTTCACCGAGTTGGCCACGTCGCCGTATTGGTGCGTCCAGTCCGCCGCGCCGGGCAATGCGCCCTCGCGGACCACGCGCACGGCGTTGCCGACGACTTGTGTTTTCGCGCCCGGCAATCCGGCGGCGTTGACCTTCGCACCGGCGACCCAGAGCGACCCGCCGTAGGGCCGGACCGAGTCATACACTTTGCGCAACGTCGCCGCATCGCCGAGCCGCGCCGCAAACGAACCGCCCGCCACCACGAGACTCGCGACGTAAGGCGGCGCGCCGAACGCCGCCGGGTCGGCGGCCAGCAAGGCGACGCGCGAGCCGTAGAGTCCGGCCGCGTCGAGCTGGCGGCGCAGCCGGGCCACTTTTGCGGCGTCGGAGTCCACGCCGATGATTTGCAGGCGGGACGATGCCGCCAGCGCCGTGATGAGCGTGCCGTCGTCGAGGCCGAGGCAGAACGCGTAGCCGTCAACGGCGCCGGTGTGCGCGACGATGGCGCGGGCCTGCTCCAGCGCGGCGGGTGGCGGCGCGAGCGGGCGCGCCTGTTCCTTGATTGTCGGCGCGGCGCCGGAACCCTGACCGAAGGCCATGATGCGACCTTCGAGCGTCACGGCGAACAACATGTCGTTGGCTGCGAGCAAGCGACGCACGTGGCCTCGCACGGGCTGTGACCACACGACAGAGGGTTTCTCGCCGGGTTTGGGGACCGAGATCGCGACAATCGCGTTGGAACCGGCGGCGTAGAGCCGGCCGCCCGCGCGGATCATGTCGCCGGAACCGTCCGCCTTGATCTCCCACTGCAACGACTTGTCCGCATTCCAAGCCTGGATCACTGGCGATGGCTGGCCGGACGGGCCGCTCTCCTTCACACGGCTCAATGCGGCCTCGACAACCTGGACGTTCTTCGCGGCCGAGTTGGCGGCAGCGTTGGCTTTCTGGGTGGCGGTCTCGTCGCCGAGCGCATGCGCGTCGGCGAGTTCCCCCCTGGCCTTCACTTCACCGTAGCGGGCCGCCTCCAGTTTCTGTTCAAGCTCCGCGAGCGCGGCAAAGTCCGCGGGATAGTCCGCTGCGCAATAAACATGCGCCTTGCCCAACACAGGCTCGTTGGCGGCGAACGACATCTTCTTGCCGGTCGCGAGGTCGTGGGCGCGCGTGCCGCGCCCGCGCGTGTGGACGAAGAACTCCTTCTCGTTCGCCATCACTACTGACCCGCCGGTGCCCTTGCTTGACTCGGCGATGTTGAAATAGAGGAACTTCCCCGTCGCGCGCTCGAACGCGGCGGGAATGGAGCGTCCGCCCGGCACGAGCAGCAGTTTTTCTGTGGCCACGAGCGCCCCCTGCGGCGCGACGCCGGCGAACGCGGGCGCGTTGTGCGGCTGCTTGATGTATTGCGCGCCGGTGCCGTCGTTGACCCAGACCGGCTTGCCGGTCGCGGCGTCGAGCGCATGGATGAACGTGCCCATGAACGGCCAGATGCTCGCCGCGAAATACACGACGCCGTCGCGCACCACCGGCCCGCCGCGCGCGGGCCACGCGGAGACCAGCCGGCTGTTGCCGAGGGCCTTGCGGTCCGAAGGGCCGCCGCGGAATCTCCACACCAGCCTGCCATCGGCGGCGTTCACGCAGTAGAGGCAGCCGTCGTCGCTGGCGAAATAAACCCGGCCCTGCGCCGCCGCGGGCGCAAGCCGCACCGGGCCGTCGGCGTAGAACGTCCACGCCTCGCGCCCCGTGCGGATGTCCAGCGCCACCAGCTTGTCGGCGTCGTTAAACCCGGCGAACATCTTGTCGCCAAGCACCACCGGCTCGAAGACGGTATCGAACGGCATGAGGTCCCGGTTCAACGGATCCTCCCACGCCGGCACGCGCGGCGAAAACTCGCGCACCCAGCGCAGCGTCATCCGCGCGGGCGGTTTCTCCGGCGAGTCGGCCGCGCGACTGGCGTTGCAGCGCCACTGCGGCCAGTCGGCGGCATCAAGCGTCGCCGGCGCGAGTGTTGACAGCGTAATGAATATGGAAAGGGAAACAAGAGACAGGCTCGATCGTGGCTGCATGGCGGCGGCAGGCTAACGCATCGGCGCGCAGAAAGGCAAACGGAAGCTCGAACCGGGCGATGGGCCAGCGTCAGACTCGCCGCCGCCTGACAATGAAGCGACCTTCTCATCCTATTGCGAGACGTGTGGCAACAATGCTCGTTGTGGCAAGCGTTGGCATCCTGCCCGGCTTGGTCTGCGGCGGGGAGGCGCGCGCGGCCCGGCGCTTGTTTCTCGATCCGGCTTTCGTTCAGGAGGCTAAGGGCGTCGTGTTGCGCGTCAATCCGGCGCGGCGGCGCGAGATTGTCATCCGGCCCGACCGGCCGTGGGAGCAGATCATGATCAGCTTCTACCTCACCGTGCTCGACGAGGAGGGCAAGTTGCGCATGTGGTATATCTGCCGCGACAAGCAGAACCGCCCCAACGTCGCCTACGCCGAATCGCGCGACGGCGTTCGCTGGACCAAGCCCAACCTCGGCATCGTGGAATACGATCGTCCTTTACCTGCGCGCATGGAACTGTCCCGACGTGAAGCATCGCTATCGCAAAGTCGTCCGCACGGAAGCGTCGAGTCTGACCACTCCGATGGATGTCGGTCCGTCGGAAAAGAGCCTCTACATGTGGGGCAAAGAGAAGGTTCCTGTCATCGGCAACGAGCTCCCCACGGTCTTCGCGGCGGACGAAAAGGACCCGCCGGACAGCACCGGCGCGCTGGGCCAACTGCGAGTTGGCTTGCAGGACACCGAAGGCAAGCCGATCAGCGGTTTCGGCACGGACGACTGTGAACTCCTCCGGACCAATTCCACGCGCGCAGAAGTGAGGCGGACGACTTCGTGATCCTGTGCCGCAGCGAGGCCGGGGCGCAACGCGCGTTGGCGGCGGTGCGAGCGTGGGTGAGCGAGGCGGGGCTGAGCTTGCATCCTGAAAAGACGCGCGTGGTGGACGCGAGCGCGCCCGGAGGCTTCGACTTCCTGGGGTATCACTTCGAGCGCGGCATGAGATGGCCGCGGGCGAAAAGCCTGAAGAAGTTGAAGGAACGGGTGCGAGCGAAGACCCCGCGACTGGACGGGCGGAGCCTGCGGGCAATCATCACCGGCGTGAACCGCGCCTTGCGGGGCTGGTATGGGTATTTCCAGCACAGCAAGGCCAACGTGTTTGCGGCGGTGGATGGCTACGTGCGGCGACGGCTGCGGAGCCTGCTGGAAAAGCGACGGGGCCGCACCCGGCAAGGGCTGGGAGCGGCGCATCGCCGCTGGCCGAACGAGTGGTTTGCGCGCCGTGGGCTGCTGTCCTTGGCAGTGGAGCGCGAGTGGACGCGGACAATCGCAGGACTACGAACCCACTGACTGGAGAGCCGGATGCGGGAGACCCGCCCGTCCGGTTCGGAGGGAGGGGTGAAGTTCAATCCTTCATCCCTACCCCTATCTTTCATGGCGGCTGCAACGTCCTGCAACCGCCGTTACTATTGCTAAGCGGGGACGGCCTCACGCATGGGGCGCGTGCTCGCCGGAGGCAATTGCTTGCCCGCTTGGCGCAGTTCCTCCACCTCATCCTGAACGAGGGCACAGAGCTGTTGATAGGTTTCTTCTTCCGTCGCCCCGTGACAGACGCCGCCCCACGGAAAGAGATCAGGGCAGTAGCCCGCATAGAAACCGTCTTCGTCATCCCAACGAACGAATTTCAAATACTGATCTTGCGCTTTCATTCGCTTATCTCGCGGGCGTTCCCGGCACTGAAGTGCCGGGCTATTCTCGTCCGTCCCTCTGAGACTTGATCGTGGTGCGTGTGTCAAGTTGCGCCCGTTGCCCGCGCCCTGCCATCCCCGTCGCCGCTGCCGGGAAATTGAATCTTTGCTTGCGGGCGCGTGTCCGGTAAACTGCGCCCGGCCTTTGGGCCGCACACACGGACGACACGACGATGATCCAACGAATTTTGCGGTTGTTGAGCGGGGTTTGCCTTGCCGCGGGAGCAGCAGGGGGCGCGGACGGGCCGGGGCCGCGGATTGCCACGTTCAAATGCGACGCGACGCCGCCGCGCGGCGAGACGCTGGTCTGGCTCACCCGGCTCAAGACCATCAAAGACCCGCTGTTGCTCAAGGGCATCGTCCTGGAGGACGGCGGCAGGCGTTACATCCTCAGCGCGCTCGACTGGTGCCTGCTGTGCAACGAATCGGAATGGTCGTTCCGCGAAACGATGGCCCGCGCGGCCGGCACGGCACGGACATGCGTGGCGATCCATTGCGTGCACCAGCACGTCGCGCCCTATGCCGACGAGGGCGCGCACCGGATGCTCGATGCCGCGCCCGGCTCGCCGTCGCACCTGACACAGAAGTTTCTCGATGACCTGCGCGCGCGGCTGGCGAAGGCCGTCCAGCAGGCCGTGAAACGGCTGGAACCGTTCGACCGCGTTGGCTGCGGCGAGGCGAAGGTGGACCGCGTCGCGTCGGAGCGCCGGCTGAAGGGGCCGGACGGCAGGATCATCACGCGCGTCAGTGATGGGGCGAAGAATCCGAAGCTGGCGGAGATGCCGGAGGGCGACATTGACACGATGTTGAAGACCATCACGTTCGCCCGCGGCAAGAAGGCGCTGGCGCGGCTCCACTACTACGCCACGCATCCGCAGACTATCTCATGCGACGGGAGCGCATCGGCGGATTTCGTCGGCTGGGCGCGCGAGGCACTGGAGCGGAAGGAGCGCGTGTTCCAGGTTTATTTCACCGGCTGCTCGGGCAATGTGACCGTCGGCAAATACAACAACTCGACGCTGCCCGTGCGCCAGGGGTTGAAGCAGCGGCTGCAAGGCGGCATGGAAGCGGCCATCGCCGCCACGCAGTTCGCGCCGCCGGAACGGTTGGTGTGGCGGATGGATGCGGTGGTGCTGCCGATCCGGACCGATGCGGAGTTTGTGGGGCCGAGCCGCGCCTCGGTGGCCAATCCCAAAGCCGCCGGGGGCCTGCGCGTTTATCGGGGCGCGATGCGGCTGGCATCGGTCGAGCGCGCGAAGCGGCCGTTCGAGTTGAGTTCGCTCCAGATCGGCGGGATTCACGTCGTCCACCTGCCGGGCGAGCCGATGCTGGAGTTCCAAAAGTTTGCGCAGCGGTCCAAGCCGGGCGATTTCGTGGCGGTCGCGGGCTACGGCGATTGCGGTTCGGCCTACATCTGCACCGACGAGGCGTTCCGCGAGGGCGGCTATGAGCTGGTCGCGACCAACCTGGCGCCGGGCGGCGAGTCACTGCTGAAAGCCTCCATCCGGCGGTTGCTGGGCGGGACGGGCGAATGAGCCGGCAATCGGCCAATCGGAATTCATCCCTGTAGAACCAGCCTTCCCTCTGGTAAAGTGGCGCACGATGCAGACACGCGCCGCCAAACACACCGGGGTCGTGCGGGCGCCGATCGTGTTTCCCGATTCGGCGGTCCCGGTCGTGGCCTACTCGAGGCAGTGGGGGCGGCCGGGAACATTTCACGTCCACACCGATGAGGATTGGGAGCTTTGCTACATCGCCAGCGGGGGCGCGCACTACCGGCTTGGGTCGGAGGACTTGCACCTGGAGGCGGGCGACATGCTGGTGGTCGGCCCGGATGATCCTCACGCCTGCCTGAACTGGAGCGGGGAAAGGCATGTCATTATCTTCCGGCGCCATCTGTTGCGGGAAACGAGGTTGCCCGTGCGCTGTGGCCGCGCGCTCGGATTGGAAGTGGCCGGCGTGCGCATCCCGGCGCGCACGCGGATCGCGCCGTGGCGCCGGACCGCGGTGGAGTATCTGCTCGACCGGCTGCAGCGGGAATCGTTTGGCGGCCAGCGCGCCAAGCGGCCAATGTGCGTGGTGTTGCTCGCGCAACTGCTGCTTGAACTGGCCCGCAGCGAGAGCGAGCGCCGCAGGGTGTCGGCCACGCCTCCCGACGATCTTGCGCGTCGCGTCGTGGAGCGCCTGGCGGTCAAGGTGCGGGCGGATATCGCGAGCTGCTGGACGCTGGCGGCACTGGTCAAGCGCAGCGGTTACAGCAGCACGCAACTCGGCGTGTTGTTCCAGCGGGCGACCGGTCTCAGCCCGTGCCAGTGGATCTCGCAGGAACGCATCCACCGCGCCTGCCAGCTCCTGGCGCATTCCGAGGAGACAGTGCTGCAGGTCGGGGCCGAGGTGGGGTTCGGGACACGGTCGCAGTTCTACCGCGTGTTCCGGAAGGTGACCGGCACGACGCCGGAGCGGTATCGATCGGCGGTCCTGCACGAAGGCCATCCGTCATAATTGCGACGCCGCCCGTCATCGGTGCGACACCTGCCGCCACGCGCGGGAGTATAGATAGCGTGCATGGCAGGATCGATAACAATGACCGATACGAAAGGATTCCGACTATGAACATGAACCTCACCCCCACCGATTCCCATTTCACCCGGCGCAACTTCATCAAGTCCGGCGGTGCCATTGTCGCCGGGCTGGCGACTGCGCGTCTGGCTCCCACCGAAACACTGGCGGCTGCGGGCGGCGCGAAGACCGTCACGGTTTCTCCGCAGAAGATCGCCGCGCTGACACGCTGGCCGCGCTACGGCGCCGCCGAGAAGAACCGGCTGCACGAACTGATTGACAGCAACAAGTTCTACGACGAGCTGCCGCTGTTTGAAAAGGAGTGGCAGGACTACACGCAGGCGCCGTTCGTGAAGGCGCACATGAACGGTTCCAGCGCGCTGACGAGCATGTATTTCGCGCTCGACCTGCCGGCCGGCAGTGAGGTCATGGTGCCGACCTACACGTTCTTCTCGACGTGCCTCACGATGCGGTTCTCCAACCTCGTGCCGATCTTCATTGATATTGACCCGAAGACGGCGTGCTTCGACTTGGAGGACGCGAAGCGCAAGCTGACGCCGCAGACGAAAGCGGTGGAGGCGATGCACTCGTGGGGCCTGCCGTGCGAGATGGACCTCATCTGCGACTGGGCCAAGGAGAAGGGACTCGTTCCACTCGAAGACGCCGCGCACGCCCATGGCGCTTCGATGAAAGGCAAGAAGATGGGCGCGTGGGGCCAGATGGGCATCTACAGCTACCAGACCTCCAAAGTGATGCCGGCGGTCGAGGGCGGCATGGGCATGTATCAGACGCGGGAGTATTACGAGCGCGCCGCCGCGTTTGGGCACTACGAGGCGCCGGTCAAATTCGCAAAGGACAGCCCGGTGCGCGCCTACGAGGGCACGGGATTTGGCCAGAAGTATCGTATGCACCCGTTTGCGGCCGCGGTGGCGCGGATGCAATTGAAGGGTCTCGACCAAATGAACGCGCTCGTGGAGAAGAACGTCCGCGCGATGAACGACCGGCTGACGCAGTTGCCGGGCTTGACCGAGCCGCGCTGCCGTCCCGACCAGAAACGTGTCTATTACCACGCCAGCATGTTGTTCGTTGACTTCAAGAAGCTCGGCTTCTCGCGCGACGCGCTGATCAAGGCGCTGACTGCCGAGGGCGTTCGCGCCAGCTTCTGGGATTATCCCGAACAGCACAAACTGAAGATCTACTCCGAGGCCAAGTGGTGGCATCACGCGCCGAAGATTCCGGAGACGATGCCCGGCGGCGAATACGTCAATGCCAACCACATCTTCCTGCCGCTGATCTACGGCGAAGCGCCCGAACTGATCGAGCAATACATCAAGGCCTTCGAGAAGGTCTGGGCCAGGCGGGACCAACTCAAGAAAAGCTGACGCCCGCGGCGCGCTCAACCGAAGCGGTAGTGTTTCCGCACCGCCTTGCACACCTTCCATGTGCGGGACATGCGGGCAGGGAACGTGACCAGATCGCCTTTCCCGAAACGCACCGGTTTGCCGCCGGCGGGCGTCACCACCACGTCGCCTTCGAGGAGGTAGCACGTCTCCGGTTCATCGTAATGCCACGGGAACTCGGACTCCTCCTTCTCCCAGATCGGCCAACTCCGCACAGCGTCCCTGGCGAGCCGCTCTTCGCCCGGACTGTGTTCGACTTTGATTTCGTTCATGGGGATTCCCTCGGTTTGTGTTTCGGCCGGTGTTCCACGGCACATTGTCCATGGCCAGGATGACCCCGTGACGGTTCACGTCGTGGCCGTCAGCCCCGAAGAGATCGGCCCCTGCGGCTGCTGGCGGGCGATTGCGGCGCGCCGCGAGTCGCTCGATCCGACCGCGCCGCGGGCCGGGCCGGCGATGGAGACCGGCTGCTGCGCCAGCAGCCTGAGCGAGGCGCAGGCTGAAGAGGCGGCGTTGTTGGAGAGCATCCGCGGCCACTGGTCGGCGATCGAGAACGGGACGCACTACCGGCGCGACGTGACCTTTGTGGAAGACGTGGCTGCCCGTGCGCGTGCGCGCGATGGTCAAGGCCAGCGACACGCTCTTCGCGGCAGGCGCGCCCGAACGCCGCGTTTGAAGGCCGCAAGGGCGCGAGCCTCGTCAGCGTTTCCGCGAAGGATGGCAAGAAGCTCACCGAACTCCAGTTGAGCGCGCCGCCGGTGTTCGATGGTCTGATTGCGGCGGAGGGGCGGCTGTTGGTGTCGCTGGAGGACGGGGGCGTTGTCTGCTTGAGCGAAGCGAATTGATGCCGGGCGAGCATCATGCGCAACGGCAATCGCTGTGGGATTGGCGTCAGGAGCCAGATCGCCAGTCAAACACACGCATCAGGAGCCGGGCGGGACCCCGCAGAAGTTTACGGCACATCTTCTCCAACCACGGGATGTGGCCGGGCGCTTCGCGCCGCGACAGGAACACAAAGCCAAGGATGACCGCCCGGCGCAACCGGGCGATCCCGGCCGCGGACGTGTCTCCCAGCTTGAACGCAACAATGTTCGCCGTGCCGGCCACGCCGCTGATGGCGGCGTCTTTCTCTCCCACCCACTCCTTGATCGTGCGCCAGACGCTGTCCATCGCCACGTCGTGAAATATCACTACGCCGCCCGGCTTGACGTGGGGCGCGTAGTTCATCGTGTCGCGCCGGGCCGCGTCGTATTCGTGGCAGCCGTCAACGAAGAGGAGGTCAATGGGCAGCTTCCACTGCGGCGCCAGATCGTCCGAAGAGACATTGTGGTGCTCGATCAGGTCCCTGACGCCCGCGCGCTGGAGGTTCTCGAAGAACATCTCCCGCGCTTGCGGTCCGCTCGGCAGGCCGGGCGGGGCGTTTTCGATGCCGCGATGGTCATCCACGGTGTGCAGGCGCACTGCGTTGGCGCGCAGTCCCATCGCGAGGGCGATGCTGGACCGGCCGAGCCATGAGCCGATCTCCACGACCGTTCCGCCGGGCGGCACCAGACGGGCCAGTTCGTGCAGCAACCATGCCTCGCGGTCGCTGACACCGCCGTAAATTTTCTGTTCCCGAAACGTCTGGAGGAATTCTTCCTTGGTCATAACGGAACTGTTGTTGGTCGCGTCTGCCGCGACGTTAAACAACCCCTTTCGATAACGCGTAGAAAGGCGCCAGTTGTTTGAGCAGCTTGCCCGCTTCCGACGGACACTGCGTCCCCAACCGCCGGGCGGCCTTCATCGCGCGCCAGAGCCGCCGAGCCATGGGCTTCTTGGGATTGAAAGGCGCCGCCTCCACCCGGCCGATGCGGCCCGACAGAAACACTTGGGCGAGCCGTTCCATGAACGCCAGCCACTGTTCCCACTCCGCGAGACTCGGAGAATCCCCTTGCGTCCAGTCGGCTGGGTGGTCAAACAAAGGCGACGGCTTGATGCCGGTCAGGGCTTCGCGGTAACGACCGGCGTAGCGGGCATGGATGGCTCGTCTCTCCGCTGAATACCGGATGCTTTCCTGCGTGCCGTGCGTTCGGTAGAGCAACAAGGGTTCGATCACGTTGCCGAGTCGCCAGCGCGGCGCCAGCAGCGACCAGAGCGCGTAATCCTCCGCATAGACCGTGGATTCGTCGTAGCCGCCCTCGGCCATGACGACCTCGCGGCGAAAAGCCACCGTGGGATGCGCCAGGGCGTTGGACCAGATGAGCCGATAAGCGATCTCCGCGTGTTCAGGCGGATGGTGGGACACGCGGGTCTTTTCCCCCGGCTGGCCGGTGAATGACCGGACGTTAGTGCCCACCGCGACCAGGTCCGGATGCCGCCGCATGTGCTCCAACTGTTTCGCGACCCGGTCGGGCGCAGCGATGTCGTCGGCATCCATCCGGAACACAATCTCCGTGTCGAGCAGCCGCAGGCCGGCGTTGAGACTCCGCGCGACGCCCTGCGGGGTTGAGTGTTTGATCAACCGCACCCGCGGATCCTTCAGCCCATCGAGGTAGCCGTTCACCTCCGCCTCACAGCCGTCCGCGATGATGACGAACACCATGTCGCGGTGCGTTTGCGCCAGAATGCTCTCCACCGCCGGTCGCGCATAGACCAGCGGTGTCTTGCAGGGCATGACGACGCCGACTTTCATGTTGTTTATCGCCAACGGCACGCAATCCTTCGCCGGCTCGGCTTCAGTTCTTCAACGCTGTGGATTCCGTCCGGTTGAGGATTTCTTTTGTGATGCGCGTCCGGGTGCCGTCCAGATAACGATGGACGACGGCATCCGCGTCCAGCGTGGCCGCGTCCGCGGGCAGCGGGACAGCCTTCGCGCCGAGCTTTTTCTCCAAGATGGGAATCGCCGTCGCGGAAATGAAATGGGCCTTCAGGCGATTGCCCTGCGGATTGAGATGGCAGAGATCGTTCGCGTTGAACAGCTTCGAGTCGCGGGGCAGGGCCTTCTCCAGATCGCACAACGCAACGTTGAACCGGCGGCTCAGGTCGCGCGAGACCTCGTTGTTCTGCCGGACGCCCTCCACGAAAGCATGCTCCGCCGCATCGTCGCGCACGGTCGGGTTGAGCGTCATGGTCGCCAGCACCGGCTCAATCCCGCGCCCCTGGCAGATGTGAATGATGTCGCGGATGTTTCGCTCAAACGGTTCCGTGGACGTGCGCCGCAGCGCCTCCATCGGCGCGGGGCCGTGCCAGGGATCCTGGTAATAGATGAGGGCATACAGATTCGGGACCTCGCGCTTCAGGCGCAGGAACAGATAATACGCCCGGTAGAGATAGCAGTATCGCAGCACGGCCCGCTGGCCCGGATTCGGCACGGGCATGTCCTTCATGATCTTCCGCGCCGTCCGGTAGTCGCCGCGGAACGATGTCGAGACCAGCCGGGGGCACACGTCGTTGATGGCGTGATACATGATGACCATGTCGGGATCGTAATCCAACACGTTGAAATGGAACCGGGCGAAGGACTCCGCGCTCGTGTAGCCGCCCACGCCGGCATTCAGCACCTCGATCTCCTTGTCCGGGAAACCGCGCTGGAGAAACTCCTCCAGATACGCCGCGCAGGTCTTCAAGAACGGCAGGTTCACGTCATACGTGGTGGAACCGCCCAGCAGCGCGATCCGGAAAGCCCCGCTGCGTTTCTTCAGCGGCATCGCCGGCGCGCGAAACCCGTCATCAGTGTGGATCGGCTCGCCGTCTTCCAGCGTGGTTCCCTCGCGCAACGTGTAGGCCGTGTAGGGATGCGGCTTGTAAGTCACGAAGTAGCCCCCGCCTCTGACCCCTTCGATCAACCGGTCAAACATCCGCCGGTCGTGGCCCTTCGAGAACCATAGCCGGTAGCTCACCCGCGCCACCACCTCCAGACCAAGCGCGACCAGCGCCAGCTCCACCAACGCCGTCGCAAGAATGAGCGTCCGCCGCCTCCGGCCGCCCGACGGTTGAGTTGAAGATGTTGGGGCCGCGGCGCTCGGCGACGGTGGCCCTTCGTCACTGGGATTCATCTCGCGCATTATGCCCAAACGCCAACTCAGGCGCAACGCCCGATCAACCCGCGGAATTCAGATGAACTCCACCGCTGGCAGGATTAGAAGAGCAGTGTTTCAATCCAGCGTTCGGGCCTGAAGCGCTCAACCGCCCGTTGTCTGGCCGCCTCCCCTTTGCGGCGCAGAATGGCGGCATTCCCGACGATTTCGCGGACTGCTGAAACATAATCGCCTGCGTTGTCGCAGAGCCAGCCGGTATCCGCCGTCACTTCCGCCTCGCCGACCTGCACGAACAAAACCTCCCCCTTGAAATGATCCGACGCTTTTTGAAAGCGTTCGTGCTGCCACCACTTGATTGTGAAATCGCGTTTCCCACCCGCCACCACGATCCAGAACGGCACCGGCTCCCTGGCGATCTCCTGCACCTGCGAAATCCAACCCTTGTCCCACTCGAAGCCGTAGCCGGAGCCGAAGAAGTTGTTGACCGCAAGAGTCACCTCGCCCACCGCGCCCTCGAAACTGACCGGGACGAACCTGTAGTCATACGGGTCGTCGTAGGCAAAGGTCAGTTCCGCCGCCGTCGGCGTCACTGTAAACGTGCCCGCGCTCGACGAGGAGACACCGCTGCTGGAACTCGACGAGGACGGAATCGAAGACGACGAGGAACTGCTCGGCGGCGCGCTCGGACTGCTGCTGACCGAACTTGACGACACCGAGATGGACGAGGAACTGCTGGAGCTTGACGACGGCGCGCTCGAACTGCTGCTCGAACTCGATGGCACAGAACTGGACGAGGCGCTGCTCACACTCGATGATGACGAAACACCGAAGGACGAACTGCTGCTCGAACCCGGCCCGCTCGAAGAAGACGACGGCCCGCTGGAGGAACTGCTGCTGGAGGACGAGCCGCCGGCTGAACCGCTGGAACTGGAGGGGTGCGGCGGCTGCGGCCCGATGTGCGGCAGGGCCGGTTTGCGCTTCTTGCGCGGACGCCGCAGTTGCCGGCGGCGTTTCCGCTTCCGCTCCGCCCTCGCCGTGTTTTTTGTTCGCCGCCGTTTCATTGGAGATCACAGGGAACCGCGGATGCCGCAGATGGCGCGGATGCTTTTCATATCCGCCCCGTGAGCCAGTAGCCAACGCAACACTTGCGGCTGGCTGCCGGGCATCGTCTTCGTGGTAACTAGTGGTTGGCGTTAAACGCGGGACGAGTGCGCTGGCGTGGGGTTTGGTGATGATGAGTCAGCGCGAATGTGTTGCTTGCCGTTGAATGCGTTCGTGGATTGCGTGTCTGAATCCGCAACATTCACCATGCGCTACCGCTTCCAACCCCAGCCCGATCTCCACACCATCCCCATCGAGAAAATCGTCCTGCCGCTGAAAAGCCGCGACGAACTGCCCCCCATCCTCGCCGGCCTCCAATGGATCTGGACGCATCCCTCCCTCAAGGCCGATATCTTCGCCCTGCTCGACGCCG
>DYDC01000028.1 GCA_020718125.1 Methylacidiphilum sp.
CGCGCGTCCCGCGCGGCGCTCTGTCGCGCCGACCGCACAGAAGAGAAGCGTTGGGAGCAAGCGCCGGGGACGATCACGCTCGTGTTGGAGCCATTCGGCACGCGGATGTTGGTGACGCGCTAAACGGCAGCACTTCCCGCACAGCTATGGCGCCACGGGCGCGGGTTGCAGGGGCGATTGCTTGCAGAGGGCGCGGTAGCGCGTCACGTCCACGCCGAGCGTGGCCGCAATCTGGAGACATTCCTCCGCCAGCGCGGGATCGCTGAGGGCGTAGAGCGCAAAAACCGCGCCCGCGATGACCACGTCGCGGTCGAGTTGGGCGCCGGGGGGCGCGTGGCAGGCGAGCCAGGATTTCCAGCGGCCCACGACGACATGCGGGAATGGGTGGCTGACGGTGCCGCCTTGCGGTGTCGTGAATGTGACGGTCTCGCCATTGGCGCTCTGCACGGTCAACTGGTCGCTGCCCACGGTCAACTTCTGGCCAGCCAGCGCCGCCGCGTTGGCCTTCAGACCATCCTTGAGCTTCAACAACCGGCGCGCGTCAGCCGCTTCCTGTTCCATCGCGGTGACGAAAATCGGCTGGTTCATCTGCCGGAAAGCGGGAATGGTGCCATCGCACAACTGGGCGGCGTCCTCGAAACAATCCGCCTTGATCAACTCGACCCACTGGCCATGCACGGGCCGATACTTCGTCATCGCGTCGCGGTCGAACTCCGGCGCCGCAGGGGCGGCCGGCGCGGCGGGCTGGCCGGCCTGCGGTTGGGCTTGTGCCGGTTGTCCAGACTGCGCCGCAGGCTGTTGCCCGGCGGCGCGTGGCCGCTTTTCCGCCACCTGCCGTCTCGCTTCCTTGATCTGGTGGTCCCGGTAGTAATCAGCCCCGAACCAGCCGATGCCGACAACGATGAGCGCGGCAACCGGCGGCATCAGCAGTTTCCAGTCGGTCTTCTTCTTCGCCGCGGCCTGTTCCCGCGCATACGACGGCAGCGTGCTTTCATCCGGCGCGGTCGGTCCCGCCACAGACAATTGCAGCGAGCCGGGCTTAGGCCCGCCGATGGACAACTGCATGGAGCCTCCCGCTGCCGGAGGAGGAGGTGTCGGCGCGCCGCCGGCCTTCCGCATGGCGCCTTTCGGTTTGGGTGGCGATGCCGCCGCAGGAGCGGGCGCAGGGGAAACCGAAAGTGACAGCGAGGGCGCGGGGGCTGCCGCGGGCGCCGGCGCGGACGTTGCGAGTGAGAGTCCGCCGCTGACGGAGAGTTGTTCCGGCTTCGCGCAGGATGGCTTGCGCCCCTCGATGAGCGCGGTGAGGTCCTGGATGATCTCGTCGTAGTTCGCGAAGTTCCATTTCGGATCCGGCGAAAGCATCTTTTCCAGCACATCACCGGCAAACGTGTTGAGGTCCGGGCGCTTTTCCGCGAGGTTGGGCACACGATGGCCGGGCTGGGGCGGCGGCTCCGCCAGCAGCATCTGGTATAGCGCGCCGCCGAGCGCGCGAAAGTCGCCCGGACGGGAGCCTTCTCCCGGTTTCGCCACCGCCAGCCCGCGCAGTTTCACCACACCGTCCTGTTGCACGATGATGTCGTCCACTGTCAGTCCCCCGTGCAACAACTGGGCGGTGTCCCAGGCGTGCTTGAGCGCCTGGGCGCAGCAGCGCGCGATCTCCAGGGCCGTCGGCTCCGGCAACGCGCCGTGGCCGCCAATCCAGTCGGTGATCGTCAGGCCCTCGATCCATTCCGTCGCCAGGAAGAACTCGCCGCCGGCTTCGCCGCCGTCGAGCAGGGCTTCGAGGTTGGAATGCTGGACCTTTGCGGCGGCCTGCGCCTGCAGCAGGAACCGCTGGCGATACGCCGCGTCCCCGGCCCGGCTGCGCTCGATCATCACGACGCGCGCCGGCACGCCGTCGCTCGTCCGTTTCGCGCGATAGACCGTGCCGACCGGCGCGTCGCCGATGGCGCCTTGCAGTTCAAACAAACCCAACGTTCCCGGTGGATTGCTCATGAGGGACTCCTAAATCTGTTTCAGCTTCGGCCCTTTGGGCGTGTCTTCGACGACCCAGCCTTTCACTTTCAACTCATCGCGCAACTGGTCGGCGCGCTTGAAATCCTTCGCCTTGCGCGCCGCCTGGCGTTGTCCGGCCAGCGCCACGATGTCCGCGGGGGCGTCGGCCCGCTGCGGCACGCCAAGGCCCAGCACGGTATCCAGACGTTGCCACGCTTGCAAGACCGCAGCCGCGCCGTCCGGCTTCAGCGCGCCGGCGGCCAGCGCCTTGTTGGTGTCGCGGATGAAATCGAACGCGACGCCGAGCGCCGCGCTGACGTTCAAGTCATCGTCAAGCGCCGCCTCGAAGCCGCCAACCAACCCTTCGACGCCCGCCGCATCGCCCGCGTTCGGTGATGTATCGCCCGCGATTTCTTGAAGCTTCACCAACAACTCGTCAATCCGGGCCAGCGAGGCGCGGGCGGCCTCGACACCTTCGAGTGTGAAGTTCAGCGGCCGGCGGTAGTGCTCGCCGAGCAATGTGTAGCGCAGCTCGCGGCCGGTAAAGCCTTTCGCAAAGAGGTCGCGCAGCGTGTGGAAGTTGCCCAGCTTCTTGCTCATCTTCTGGCCGTTGACCATCAGGTGCGCGCAGTGCAGCCAGTAGCGGACGAACGGCTTGCCGGTGGCCGCCTCGCTCTGCGCGATCTCGTCCTCGTGGTGCGGGAAAACCAGGTCCTCGCCGCCGCAGTGCATGTCGAAGCTCTCGCCGAGATACTTCATGCTCATCGCGCTACACTCGATGTGCCAGCCCGGCCGGCCCCGGCCCCACGGCGATTCCCACGCGATGTCGCCATCGGCCTCGTCGCGCGCCTTCCAGAGCGCGAAATCGCCGGCCGATTCCTTCTCGTATTCGTCCAGCTTCACACGCTCGCCCGACCGCAACTGCCCGGCGTCTATCTTCTTGAGCTGGCCGTAGCGCGAAAACTTCGCGATTGAGAAATACACCGACTTGTCCGGCGCCTGGTAGGCCACGCCCTTCTCCATCAGGGCGCGAATGAGGGCGATGATCTCGGCGATGTGCTCCGTGGCGCGCGGCTGTTGGTGCGGCGGCAGGATGTTCAGCGCCCGGCAGTCGTCCTCGAACGCCGCGGTGAACCGCGCGGTGAGCTGCCGCATCGGTTCGCCGGTCTGGCGGACGGTGCGGATGATCTTGTCCTCGACATCGGTGATGTTCATCACGTGCAGCACGTCGTAGCCACGGTAAGCGAGGTAGCGCCGCAGCAGGTCCTCGAACACGAACGCACGGAAGTTGCCGATGTGGGCGAAGTTATAGACGGTCGGCCCGCACGTGTAGAGGCCGACGCGTTTGCCGGCCGGATCGAGCGGCCGGAACTCGTCGAGGTTGCGGGTGAGGGTGTTGAAGAATTTCACAAAATTAAGAGTTAAGAGTTCAAAGCAATTCTTCACTCTTCACTTCTCACTCTTAACTTTCCGGTTCACGGCTCCAGCTTCACCTTCGGCGACCTCACCGCGCCTGCGGCCAGCACGCTCACCACCGCCATCGCCGCGATGCCTTCGCCACGACCGACGAAGCCCATGTGCTCGTTGGTGGTGGCTTTGACGCCGATCTGGTAGGGGCGGATGTGAAGCGCGTCCGCGATGCGGCCCTTCATCACCGCGATATGAGGCGCCATCTTCGGCTCCTGCGCGATGATCGTCGAATCCACATTGACGATCTGCGCGCCGTCGCGCCGGACCATTTTCGCGACGTGCTCCAGGATGACCATCGAGTCAATCCCGTCCCATCGCGGGTCGTTGACGGGAAAATGCTTGCCGATGTCGGCCTCGCCGATGGCGCCCAGCAGCGCGTCGGCGATGGCGTGCGCCAGCACGTCGGCGTCGCTGTGGCCGTCGAGGCCCTTGTCGTGGGGAATCTCCACGCCGCCGATGACGAGCCGGCGGCCTTCCTTGAAACGATGCACGTCGTATCCGATGCCTGCGCGATTCATGGTTCGTGTTGGGTGATTGCTTGCCGCTCAACCGGGGTAGGAGGCAAAGAGTTTCGCCCACTTGCTGCCCTCGGCGAACGCCTGCTGGCGGCGTTTGCCTTTCAGCGGCCACCACAGGAAATCATGGTAGAAGAACGAGCCGAACACAAAGGCATAGACCAGCGGCGTGCGGAAGAAGAGCTTCTGCGCCCACTTCAACGGGCCGAACCAGCACAGGTCGCCCACGTGGCTGGCCAGGTTGTCGCCGACGCGGAAGTGGAAGTTGACCCGCGAAACATCCTCGCCGACGACCTCGATCTCGCGCGTGTCCCCGCAGCCGAGGCCCGCGTCGTGGGCCATGCGGATGTAGCCGATCGAGAGCGGGTCGAACCCCATCATCTTGGCCGCCACGGCGTCAATCGCCACCTGGTCGGCGCTGGCGAGGATGTAGTCCTTCTCCACCGGGAACATCGTGCGCGGGCCGGGGCCGTTGCCGCAGATCGTGCCGTCCATGAACGCGAACAGGCCGGTGTGGATTTCCTTCTGGATCGCCAGCAGGTCCACCAGCGTCTCGTGAATCCACGAGTGCGTGTAATGCCGTTTGGTGTGGAGCAGGCCGCCGAAGGCGTTCTTCATCGCGCCCGTGGTGGTCGTGTAGATGTGGCACTTCACCGTCGGCAGATGGACGATGTTCTTGCCGAAGAAAAACTCCGGCACCTCGATGCCTTCGGGGAAGATCCGGGGCAACACGCGCAGCTTCGCTTTCGGCCGATATACCACCCACTTCAGGTCGTTCGGCTTGCAGTTGTAGCGCTCGACGACGCCGTAACGGCGGTAGAGCGGCTCCAGCTTGTTGAACTTCTGCCCCCGATCCGGATCAGTGACCACGGTGTTGTTGTGAACCGCCACGAGATCGTCATGACCCGCGCCACGCAACGCCTGGATCGCCCCTTCCAACTGCCACGGCGTCGTGTTCGCGCTCAGGTAGGGGAAATGCCATGAGATGTTGTCCTTGAGGATCGTGGTCTTGCCCGGCGCGAGCGCCGCGCGCATCCCGGCCATCTCCGCCAGCCGTGCATGGTCTTCCAGCACGGTCTCGGGCTTCGTTTTCAGAATGGCAACTTTGGCGCGCATCACGTCGCGGCAACATACCGCAAAGCGCGTCGTCTTGGAATAACGGATTTAGCCACGGCTGCGGTCCGGACCGGCGACCATTTGCGGCTGACCAGCGGCCTGCAGGATCACTTCCGCTTCTCGTCCTTGAACAGCTTGAACTCCACGCTGTCCACCAGCGCTTCCCAGCTTGCCTCGAGGATGTTGTCGTGGACTCCGACGGTGCCCCACAGGTCGGTCCCGTCGGTGGACTCGATGATGACGCGCGTCTTGGCCGCCGTGCCGCTGCCGCCGTCAAGGATGCGGACCTTGTAGTCCACCAGCCGCACCTGCTGGATGGCCGGGAAGAACTTCACCAGCGCCGCGCGTAACGCCTTGTCCAGCGCGTTGACCGGGCCGTCGCCTTCCGCGACCGTGTGCTCGACCTTCTCGCCGACCTTCAGCTTCACACTCGCCTCGACGACGTTGAGGCCGTCGGGACCGTGCTTGTCCATGATCACGCGGTAGCCGAGCAGTTGGAAGAACGGCTTGTGGCGCTTGAGCGTCTTTTGCACGAGCAACTGGAAGCTCGCATCCGCCGCCTCGAACTCATAGCCCCGGTGCTCGAGGTCCTTGAGTTGCTTCAGGATGTCGCGCAACTCCGGCGTGTCCTTGGTCAGTTCCACGCCCAGCTCCTGCGCCTTCATGAACACGTTGCTCCGGCCGCTCAACTCGCTCACGAGCACACGCCGGCGGTTGCCGACCGACTCCGGGTCGAGATGCTCGTAACTGCGGGCGACCTTCTCCACGGCGTTGACGTGGATGCCACCCTTGTGCGCGAACGCCGTCGCGCCGACGAACGGCTGCCGGATGTCGTGCCGGACGTTGGCGAGGTCGTCCACGAACAGGCTCAACTCGCGCAGATGCTTCAGGTTCTCGCGCGGGACGCACGCAACGCCCATCTTCAGCGCAAGGTTGGCGATCACGGACGTGATGTTGCAGTTGCCGGTCCGTTCACCGTAGCCGTTGATCGTGCCCTGCACCTGCACGGCGCCCTGCCCGACCGCGGCGAGCGCGTTGGCCACGCCGAGGCCGCAATCGTTATGCGTGTGGATGCCGAGCGGCGCGCGGAGCTGCCGCTTCACGTCGGCAACGATGCGCGCGACGTCGGCGGGCATCGTGCCGCCGTTGGTGTCGCACAGCACGAGCGCGTCCGCGCCCGCGTCCCGCGCCGCCGCAAGCGTCCGCAGCGCGTAATCCGGGTCGTCCTTGTAGCCGTCGAAGAAGTGCTCGGCGTCGTAGAAGACCTCTTTGCCGCGCTCTTTGAAGTAACGCACGCTATCGGCGATCATCGCGACGTTCTCCTCCAGCGCCGTGCGGATGACCTCGCGGACGTGGAGCGACCAGGTCTTGCCGACCATCGTCACGACCGGCGTGTGGGCCTCGACGAGCGCCTGGATGTTCGGGTCGCGCGAGCAGACGTCCTTCGCCCGGCGCGTGCTGCCGAACGCCGCGACCTTCGCGTGGCGGAACTTGTGGTTGCGCGCCGCGGTAAAGAACTCCATGTCCTTCGGGTTGGACCCCGGCCAGCCGCCCTCGATGTAATGCACGCCGAAGGCGTCGAGGCGCTCCGCGATGCGGAGCTTGTCGGGGCTGGAGAAGGAAATCCCCTCGCCCTGCGCGCCGTCGCGCAGTGTCGTGTCGTAGATGGTGACTTTGGGGTTCACTTCTTGCCCAATCCGAATTTCTCATGCAGGACGTTGGCCGCCTTGTCGGCGTCCTTGAGGTCCACGACGACCGAGACCTTGATCTCGCTCGTGCTGATCATCTGGATGTTGACGCCGCTGGCAGCCAGCGTTTCGAACATGCCGGCGGCGACGCCGGGATGGCTCTTCATGCCGACGCCGACGATGGACACCTTCGCGATGCCGTCCTTGGCGGTCACGCCGCCCGCGCCGATGGCCGCCGCCAGCGGTTCGAGCGTCACGAGCGCCTTCTTCAGGTCGTCGGCGCCGACGCTGAACGTGACGTCGGTCGCGCCCTTCTCGGACACGTTCTGGACGATCACGTCCACGTTGACGTTCGCGTCGGCCACGGCGCGGAAGATGCGCGCCGCCATGCCGGGCTTGTCTGGCACGTGGGCGACGGTGACCTTGGCTTGTTTCTTGTCCACTGCGACGCCGCGGATGACGACGTCTTCCATGCTGCGGGTTTCTGCTTTCACGATGGTTCCTGGGTTGTCATTGAAACTGCTGCGCACTTCGAACACGACGTTGAACTTCTTGGCGAACTCGACCGAGCGGGCCTGCATGACCTTCGAGCCGAGGGCGGCCATCTCGAGCAGCTCGTCGTAGCTGATCTCGGGAATCTTCTGCGCGTCCTTCACCACGCGCGGGTCGGCGGTATAGACGCCGTCCACGTCGGTGTAGATCTGGCAGATGTCGGCCTTGACCGCCGCCGCGATGGCGATGGCGGACAGGTCGCTGCCGCCGCGTCCGAGCGTGGTGATCTGTTGGTCGGGCGTTTCGCCCTGGAACCCGGCGATGATGACCGCGTTGCCGGCATCGAGCAACTCGTGCACGCGCTTGGGAGTGATATTGGCGATTTTGGCCTTCGTGTGGACGCCATCGGTGACGATGCCCGCCTGCGCGCCGGTGAGGCTGGCGGCCTTCGCGCCGAGCGAGTGGATCGCCATCGCCAAGAGCGCGATGGTGGTCTGCTCGCCGGTGGCCAGCAGCACGTCCATCTCGCGCTCGTTGGGCATGTCGTGGACTTCCTTGGCCAGCTCGATGAGGCTGTCGGTGACGCCGCTCATCGCGGAAACCACCGCGACGACCTGGTTGCCGGCCTGCTGCGTGGCCAGGACGCGCCGTGCGACGTTCTTGATGCGTTCCGGGCTGCCGACGGAGGTGCCGCCGTATTTTTGGACTACCAATGCCATGTTCGTTTTCCGTTATCGTTGTTTGTCCGCACGAATCGCCCGCGTCGCGGTATAAAAAAACCCCCGGTTGGTCAACCGAGGGTGTGACGCGGCGAGCCGCTCACCCCGGTCAGGGGGTCAGCTTAATCGTCTTCACAACCGTGCCGCGTTTGGCGTTCATGCGCGCGGGAAAGTGTCAAAAACCGGCCGCCAAATCAAGAACTTTTCCTGACTGCGTTTTTCGTGACTGCATCATCGGCCCAGCTACACCTTCAACCGGCTCTTCCACCATTCGACGGTCTGGCGCAGGCCGGCGTCGAGGTCGTAGCGCGGTTTCCAGCCGGTGTTCTCGCGGAGGCGGGAGTTGTCGGCGAGGACGAACATCGGGTCGCTCGGTGAGTAAGGCTGCGCGCCGAGGGCGAGCAGGTCGGGTCGGCCGATGATGGCGGCGATTTTTTCGGCGATCTGGCGGACGGTGACGGGTTGGGCGGAGCCGACGTTGACGATGCCGGTGAGCGCGCTCTGCGCGGCGGCGACGATGCCGGAGGCGACGTCCTCGATGTGCAGGAAGTCACGAATCTGTTCGCCGGGGGTGAGCTTGAGGGTCTGGCCTTTGAGAAGCGTGGTGATGGCGTAGGGCATGAGCCGCTGCGGGGCTTCGTCGGGGCCGTATTGGTAGAACAGGCGCACCCAGGCGATCTGCATCGGCGTCAGCCGCGCGAACTGCTCCAGCATGAGCGCGGCGGCGAGCTTGCATGCGGCGTAAAGGCTGCGAGGCTTTGCCGGGCTGGTTTCGGATAAGACCGCGCCAGCGTGCTCATACTCAAAGCAGGTGCCGATGCCGACGAGCCGCCGGCAACCAAGCGCGGCGAGTTTGCGGACCAGTTCGATGGTGGCGTTGAGCGAACCGAAATTCTCGGGGGCGTCGAGGTATTTGCCGGGCACGGCATACCACGCGAGGTGGATGCACATCTCTGGCCGCACCGCGTCGAGGCGCGCGTCGCGCTCGGCCGCGTTTTCGAGGTTGCACGGGATGGTGTGGAGCCGCGGCAGGAGATCGTGGATGCGCGTGGTGTCGTTGTCGCCGAGGATGGTGGCGTGGACGTCATGGCCCTGCTGGACAAGCAGGCGCGTGACGTGGGACCCGATGAAACCGCCGGCGCCAGTGATCAGTATTTTCATAAGGAAGCTGGCGGTATTCTGCGCGGGGCGCGCGGCGGCGGCAAGCGCAAGTTTTTCCGCGACAAAAAGTTTGATCGGATGGCCTGCAACGACGCGGAGAACGCGAAGTTCCTCAACCGGCTGGATAGCCTGAAAGTCCAAGGCGGCGCGCTGACGCTTGTCGGCAAGTCGTCGCCGTGACGCGCCTTTTTCCGGCTCGGACGAGTTTGCTGAACCGTCGCGTGTTCGCCACCGGATCGTCGCGCGCGTCGCAAAAACTCTTGTCACTCGCGCGCGTTTCGCGCAGAGTGCGCGCCTCAAAGTCGCGGAAGTCGCGGCGCGGGTGGGCGAATGAGTCGCCGGCCGCCGCAGCGAACGAGGGCCGAGAATCATGATCCAGTTCAACAAGAGAATCCTTTTCGTCGGATACGGCGCGGTGGCGCAGTGCGCGCTGCCCATCCTGGCCAGGCTGCTGAAGGTGCCGTTGAAGAACATCACCGTGATGGACTTCGAGGACCAGGCGAAGCTCCTGCGACCGTGGACGAAGAAGGGCGTCCGTTTCGTGCGCGACCGCGTCACGCGCGACAACATGGCGAGGTTGCTCGCAAAATACCTCTCGGCCGGCGATGTGTTGATCGATCTGGCTTGGAACATCGATTGTTGCGAGATTCTCGACTGGTGCCACAACAACGGCGTGCTCTACGTCAACACCTCCACGGAGCTGTGGGACCCCTACGAAGGCGCGTTCAACAAACCCCCGACCGAGCGCACGCTCTACTGGCGGCACATGAACGTCCGCTGCCTGACCGCGCGCTGGAAGAACAAAGGCACCACCGCCGTCATCGAGCACGGCGCCAACCCCGGCCTCATCTCGCACTTCGTCAAGCAGGGCCTCATGGACATCGGCAAGCGCCTCATCCGCGACAAGAAGGTCAAAGCCAAGGAAGCCGAGGCGATCACGGAACTCATCAGCAGCCAGCAGTTCAACCATCTCGCGCGCAAGCTTGGCGTGAAGGTCATCCATTGCAGCGAGCGCGACACGCAGATCACCGGCCAGCCGAAGCAGGCGGACGAGTTCGTCAACACCTGGAGCATCGAGGGCTTCCGCGAGGAAGGCACCACCACCGCCGAGATGGGCTGGGGCACGCACGAGAAGGAACTGCCGCCGCTCGCCTACGAGCACAAGGAAGGCCCTCGAAACCAGATCTGCCTCGCGCGGATGGGCATGAACACCTGGGTCGCCTCGTGGGTTCCCAACTACGCCATCCACGGCATGATCGTCCGCCACGGCGAGGCGTTCACCATCTCCGACAAGCTCACCGTCTGGGAGAACGGCAAGGCCGTCTATCGCCCGACGATGCACTACGCCTACTGCCCCTGCGACAGCGCCATCGCCTCGCTCAACGAACTGCGCGGCTGCGACTACCAGCTTCAGCCGAACTTGCGCATCATGAACGACGAGATCACCAGCGGTTCCGACATCCTCGGCGCGCTGATCATGGGCCACGCCTACAACTCGTGGTGGATCGGCAGCGACCTCGGCATCGAGGAAAGCCGCCGGCTGGTCCCGCACCAGAACGCCACGACGATGCAGGTGGCCATCTCCGTCGTCGCGGCGACGATGTGGATGATCCAGAACCCCGAACGCGGCGTCTGCGTCCCGGACGACCTGCCGCACGAATACGTCCTGAAGGTTTCCAAGCCGTATCTCGGCAAGTTCATCTCCATCCCGAGCGACTGGACGCCGCTGAAACATTACACCAACGCCTTCCTCGGCTATAACAACCCCAAAGTGGACCTCAACGACCCGTGGCAGTTCAAGAACTTCCTTATCACCGACGGCGACTAGAATGGTAACTCAAAAAGCTCTCCAACAACTCGCGAAGAAGCACGGAACGCCGCTGTTCGTGGTGGACCACGACGCGCTCCGGCAGAACTACCGCACGTTCAAGAAATACCTGCCGCGCGTGCAGGCCTACTACGCGGTCAAGGCCAACTCCGACCCCGCCATCGTCAAGACGCTCTACAAAGAGGGCGCGAGCTTCGACGTCGCCTCGATGCCGGAGTTTAAGATCGTCTATCAGAACATCAAGGGCATGCCCGCCAGGCAGCGGCAGGACTGGATCTGGGACAAGATCATCTACGCCAACCCGATCAAGGCCACCGAGACGCTGGAGCAGCTCGACCGCTACAAGCCGCTGGTCACCTACGACAACTTCGAGGAGATCCACAAGATCAAGCGCCACGCCCCGCGAGCCGGCCTCGCGTTGCGGCTCAAGGTCCCCAACACCGGCGCGATGGTCGAACTCTCATCAAAGTTCGGCGCCGCGCCCGGCGAAGCGGTGGATCTCATCCTCGCCGCCCACAAGGCCGGCCTCGGCGTCGAGGGCCTGAGCTTCCACGTCGGCAGCCAGACCACCAACTTCGAGAACTACGTCCAGGCGCTCAACCTCGCCGCCAACGTCTTCAAGGAGGCCCGCGACCGCGGCTACACGAAGATGAACCTGCTCGACATCGGCGGCGGTTTCCCCGCGCCCTACGACGACAGCGTAAAGCCGTTCCGCGAACTGGCCGCGAGGGTCAACTCGGAGATCGAGCGCCTTTTCCCGAAGAACATCCAGATCCTTGCCGAGCCGGGCCGGTTCATGGTGGCCACCGCCGCCTACGCCGTCTCAAAGGTCATCGGCAAGGCCGTCCGCGACGGCAAGCCCTGTTATTATGTCAGTGATGGTGTCTATCACACCTACTCCGGCGTCATCTTCGACCACTGCAAGTATCCCATCAAAGCCTTCAAGCGTGGCGAGACGCGGATCAGCGCCGTGTTCGGCCCGACGTGCGACGCGCTCGACGTGGTCTCGACGGCGGAAAACCTGCCCGACCTCGAACTTGGCGACTTTGTTTACAGCGACAAGATCGGCGCCTACAGCCACGCTTCCTCGACCTGGTTCAACGGCTTCCCGCCCGCGACGGTCGTCCACGTCAACCAGTAGGCGGCAGCCTGAGCCGTAACACTTCGGTGCTGCGAAGGAGACGGTGTTGAAGTAAAAGTGACGCTCACGTCCTTGTAAGGATCACCGCGCCATGAAACGTCGCCCATTGTTGAAAAACCTTTTCCAGTTGACGGCTGCATCGCTCGCCTGCGCCGGCGCGCTGGCAGACGACATCCTGGTGGACCCGATGTCCACCACCACGAACTGGGCGCTCACCGGCCAGCGCGTCCACTACGTGCTCGGCCAGAGCAAACTGGAGCCGGCCAGCCAGCCCGCGCGCGCCAGCGCTAAAGCATCGCTGAAACTCACCTGCGACCTCGACGGCCGCAGTTGGGTCGGCATGCAATGGCGCGGCCAGCCGCTGCCGGGGCGCGTCGAGGCGCTTGCGTTCTGGACGCACAGCGACGGTTCCAAACACCGGCTCGCTGCGCGGATCGAAGACGCCAACGGGCGGTTCTTCGACGCGCCGCTCGGCGCGTTGGACTGGCAGGGCTGGCGGCAGGTCGCCGTGCCGATGGAGGAGACGAAATGGACGCCGCTGCTCCGTCACCACGAGGAACGGTTGCCCGTGCGCTGGCCCGTGACACTGCGCGAACTGCGGATCACCAAGAGTGGCGGCACGCCGTTGCTCAGTTCGGTCGCGTTCTCGGAACTTCGCGTCACCAGTCGTGTCACGCCGCTGGACCGCGTCGCCATCGTCGTGGCCACGGACGCGCCGGCAAACGTGTTCTATCTGCCGCAGAGCGTCACGCTGCTCGCGAATCTCAAGAATCCCACTGACACGGCGCTGGACGGCCGTGTCGAAATCGTCGTCGTGGACTGGCTGGGCCATGAACAGAAGTTCGACGGCGGCGCGTTGAAGCTCGCCGCCCGCTCGAACTTCGAGCGGAAGCTGGTCGTGCCCATGAAGACGTTGGGCGCGTATCAGGCGTGGGTGCGGTTTCGCGTCGGCGATGTCGCGCGTGAGGCGAGCCGGACGTTTGCGGTGAGCGCGAAAAGCAGCGGCGCGGCCCGGCTCGATCCCGGTTCGCCATTCGGCATGGGCCTCTACCTGTCGCGATTCCAGAAAGACGCCGAGTTGCAGCAGGCCATCAAGCTGGCGCGCGAGGCGGGCGTGAAGTGGACGCGCGGCGACATGAACATCGCCCACGTGGCGCCGCAGCCGGGCCGTTGGGCGTGGGAGTCGGTGCGCTGGATCGACGGCGAGGAGGGGGGCGCGGCTGAACTGGGCGCGGGCCGTGGCTTCAGCGTCGCCAGTTCGCCGTCACTGAACCGGCCGTGCGACACCGGCGAGATCACGCTCGCGCTTCGCATGAAGTTCCTGACGTTCGATTATCCCGACCGCTGGCGCACGCTGCTGGGCAAACGCGAAGGGCCGCAGCGGCAGTTCTATCTTTATCTGACCGTGCCGACGCGCCAGCTTGGCATTTCGTTTGGCGACGGCCGGGAAAGTTGGAGCGACATTCACTGCGCAAAGTCGGACTGGAAAACCAACCAGTGGTATCGCCTGGTGGTAAACCATCGCCGCAGCGACCGCAGCGTGCGCTGGTGGGTGGATGGCGCGCCGGCGGGCAAGGGCGAGACGCGGTTTGCCGGGTCGCTCGTGCCGAACAATTTGCCGCTGGAGATCGGCCGCGGGCTGGACTTCGCGCTCGATGATTTCGCGATCTACGACCGCGCATTCGAGGGCGAGCCGCCCAAGGCCGCCAAGCCGGTCGCGCGCTGGATGTTCAACGACGGCAAAGGCCTGCGTGCCGCCGACGCCAGCGGCAACAAAAACCACGCCGCCATCCCGCCGTTCCGCAACGACGGCATCTTCGACCAGAGCCGCGCGGCCGGCATTTCCACGTTTCCGATAATGATGGGCACGCCATCCTGGATGGCTGCTGCGGCAGTTCGTGACGCGCCGCGGCCGTGGACGCTGATGCCGCAGACCAACCTCTGGGCAGACGTCATCGGCCGCGTCGCCGCGCGCTACCGGGGAATGGGCATCCGCACGTGGGAGATTTGGAACGAGCCGAACATCGAGCCGTCCTGGTCGCCGAAGCCGGACGCGGGTGAGTATTGCAAGGTGCTCGCCGCGTCGTATGCCGCCATCAAACGCGCCGACCCGCAGGCGACCGTGCTCGGCTGTTCGCTGGCCGGCCCGTGCGGCAAGACATGGATGTCGCCGTGGGAATTCGTCGAGGACCTGCTCAAGCGCGGCGGCGGGCGGTTCATGGACGCGATCTCGATCCATCCGTATCGCCAGCCGCACGCGCCGGAGGACTCGGACTACGTCGGCGACATCAAGGCCATCAGCGATCTCACGGCGAAATACGGCCGGCGGCTGCCCATCTGGATCACGGAAGTCGGCTGGCCCACCGACGCGGCCGGTTCCGCCGAGAGCTGGCAGGCGAAGATGCTGCCGCGGTCCTACCTGCTGGCGCTGGCGGCGGGCGTGAAGAACGTGGCGTGGTATGACTACCACGACGACGGCCCCGACCCGAGCTACAACGAGCACAACTTCGGCATCCTTCGCACCGACCTGACGCCGAAGCCGTCGTATTTCGCGTTCCGCACGATGGCCACCGAACTGGCCGGGCTGCGCTTCGAGCGCGAGATGGACGCCGGCCCCGGCGCGACGGTGCTGCTGTTCGCCGGCAACGGCCGCCGCGTGGCGGTGGCGTGGGCGCATCGGCGCGAGGTTGCGCTGGCATTGCGGGTTGGCGCCGCGCGGCAGATCGAGACGGTGGACTTGATGGGCAACGCGAGCCGGGCCGAGGCTCGCGACGGCTGGTTGTTGCTGACGCTGACCGGCGCGCCTGTGTTCCTGCGCAACGCGCCGGCGTCGCTCGCGGCGGTGCGGCCGATTGCCTGCGAACCGGCCGTGCTCAAGCTCGCCCGCGGCGAATCGGGCGAGTTGCGCGTGACGTTGCGCAATCCGTTCCGCAAACCGCTGGCGTTCCGCACGGCGAAAGCGCCGGTGACGATCCCGCCCAACGGCGAAAGCCGGGTCACGCTGCGGATCGCTGCCGACCACGCCGCATCGTGGCAGGCGCCGGTCTGGCGCAGCAGCGATGGACGGGTCGAGTTGACGACCCCGGCGCGCGTGGTTGCGTTGACGAGCCAGCGCGAGCCGATTTTTCAGAGGCGGGAGGAAACCACGCAGCGCGTCGCGGTGCCCGACTCACCGGCGCTGGCGGCGCGCGACGAGGTGACGGTCGCCTGCCGGTTCCGTTCTGACGGGCCGTCGGACACCTGGCAGGTGCCGTTGAGCAAATGGGACAGCGAGAGCCGGCGCAACTACGGGCTTTACCTCACTCGCGACAAGGGCGCGCTGTGCTTCTCGGCGTCGTTCGAGAAAGGCGCGCAGTTCACCGACCTCAACAGCGGCGTGCGGCTCTTCGATGGCCGCTGGCACCGCGTGGCGGCGACGTATTCGAAGCATGACGCGGCGGTTTGCTTTTACATGGACGGCGCGCTGGTGAAGCGCATCGCGTTCGATGGCGGCGATCTGAAGTCCGCCGACGCGCCGCTGATAATCGCCTCCGGTTTCAACCTGACCCAGGACGGCAAGTCCACGCCCCGCGCCGCCGTGCGCGACGTGCAGGTCTGGAACCGCGCGCTGACGGCGGCGGAGATTGCGGCGCTGGGCCGATAGCACACCCGCCGTCATATCTTCGGCTTCGCCACCCACCAGAGCGATTCCCAGTAGCGGCATTCGGGCGCATAAACATCAATCCGCAAGTCCGGCGTCGCGTCGGCGGGGAGGATGCCGTAACGCCGCATCGCGCGCACCCACTCGGCACGAGGGCGGAAGCCGGACATGTCGAAGCGCTTGATCTCATCCAGCTTCGCCTTGGTGCCGCGGATGGCTTGCGGCACGCGCTGGTAGTCGCTGTCCGATGCGCTGGCGAAGACCGGGCCGCCGCAGCGTTGGAGACCTCCGGCGGATTTGGCCGGCGGCGCGAGCAGGAGCAGCGACTTGTCGGGGCGCGAGAGATTGTAGAACGGGTCGCGCGACCAGCGGCGGCGGACATCGTCCGGCGTCAGGTCCGTCCACGGCGGTGTGCCGGTGAACGCTTTGCCACAACCACCCGGCCCGACGTGCCGTCCATCAACTTCAACAACCGGCTCGCGGAACTGCCGATGGAACGCGGCGACCGGTTGCCCATGCCATTGCGCCCGTCGGCGACCAGCGAGCGCGCGGTGATCGTGTAGTAGCTCAGGGGCGCAACTTGACACACGCGCCAAGTCCCGAAAGGGACGGTCGAGAATA
>DYDC01000368.1 GCA_020718125.1 Methylacidiphilum sp.
TTGCACGAGTCGGATTCTGCCGCCCCTGACGGGGCTTGTCCCTTGTTGCCAGCCCACCCAGCGTTGAAACGCCGGGCTATTCTCGACCGTCCCTTTCGGGACTTGGCGCGTGTGTCAAGTTGCGCCCGTGTTTTAGATGGCTGCCAAACGGCGCTGGCGTAGTGGACAGCGACCCGGTATCGTCCGTCATCATTTAGAATGAGTCTGACACTGACCAAGCATCTGGCGGACACGATCCTGCACGCGGACCAGCACGATCCGTTCCGCGCGCTGGGCGCGCATCCCATCACGCGCGGCGGCAAGAAGCAGGTCGCCATCCGCGCGTTCCTGCGCGACGCGAAGACCGTGACGGTGGCCGAGCTGGATGGCGAGCGGCGGACGTGGCCGATGACGCGCACGCACGAGCACGGGCTGTTCGAGGCGCTGATCGCGGAGCGGCAGCAGGTGTTCCGATACGAACTGCGGGTCGAGAACCATCACGGCCAGACGCGCGCGACACGCGACCCGTATTCGTTCCTCCCGGTGCTGGGCGACCTCGACCTGCATCTTTTCAACGAGGGCAATCACCTGCGGCTCTGGGAGAAACTCGGCGCGCACGTGATGACGGTGGACGGCGCGCAGGGCGTGCATTTCGCGGTGTGGGCGCCGAACGCGCGGCGGGTGAGCGTGGTCTGCGACAGCAACGGCTGGGATGGACGATGGCACCCGATGCGCACGCTGGGCAGTTCGGGCGTGTGGGAGCTGTTCGCGCCGGGCCTCGCCGCCGGCGAGAAATACAAGTTTGAGATCAAGACGCAGGAAGGCAACCTGCGGCTGAAGACCGACCCGATGGGGTTCTGGTTTGAAATGCGGCCCGCAACGGCTTCGATCGTGTGGGACGTGAATCGCTACCAGTGGCACGACCGGGAGTGGCTGGAGCGGCGCGCGGCGCGCAATCCGCTCGAAGGGCCGATGAACCTCTACGAGGTCCATCTCGGCTCGTGGCGGCAGGGCGAGGGCAACCGGTTCCTGAATTACCGCGAGACGGCCGACCAGCTCGTGGACTACGTGATCGAGATGGGCTACACGCACATCGAGTTGCTGCCGGTGGCGGAACATCCGTTCGACGGGTCGTGGGGCTACCAGGTGACCGGCTACTACGCGCCGACGAGCCGGTTCGGGACGCCGGAGGATTTCATGTATCTGGTGGACCGCTGTCACCAACGCGGCATCGGGGTGATCGTGGACTGGGTGCCGGCGCATTTCCCGAAGGACGACTTCGCGCTGCGGTGGTTCGACGGCACGGCGCTCTATGAGCACGCCGACCCGCGGCAGGGCGAACACCAGGACTGGGGCACGCTCATCTTTAATTATGGGCGCAACGAGGTGCGGAACTTCCTGACGGCGAACGCGCTGTTCTGGTTCGACCGTTACCACGTGGACGGGCTGCGGGTGGACGCGGTGGCTTCGATGCTTTATCTGGACTATTCGCGCAAGCAGGGCGAGTGGGTCCCGAACCGATACGGCGGCAACGAGAACCTCGACGCGATCAGTTTCATGAAGCGCTGCAACGAGCTGGTCTATGGCCAGTTTCCCGGCGTGGCGATGATCGCGGAGGAATCCACCGCGTTCGGCGGCGTGTCGCGGCCAGTCTATCTTGGCGGGCTGGGCTTCGGTTTCAAGTGGAACATGGGCTGGATGCACGACATGCTGGAGTATTTCACGAAGGAGGCGATCCACCGGAAGCATCACCAGCACAGCCTCACCTTCGGCCTGCTCTACGCGTTCTACGAAAACTTCATCCTCGTGCTGTCGCACGACGAGGTCGTCCACGGCAAACGCAGCCTGCTCAACAAGATGCCGGGCGACGACTGGCAGCGGTTCGCCAACCTGCGCCTGTTGCTGGCGTTCATGTGCGGCCATCCCGGCAAGAAGATGCTCTTCATGGGCGGAGAGTTCGGCCAATGGAAGGAATGGGACTCGCGCTTCAGCCTCGACTGGCACCTGCTCGAACACGCGCCGCACCAGGGCGTCCGTCGCCTCGCGCGCGACCTCAACCATCTTTACCGCGCCGAGCCGGCGTTGTGGGAGCTGGACCACCAGCACAGCGGGTTCGAGTGGATTGACTTCCACGATGTGGAGAGCAGCATCGTGACGTTCCTGCGGCGGAGCAAATCTGGCGAGCCGCTGATCTGGGTGTTCAACTTCACGCCGGTCGTGCGCTCGGACTACCGCGTGGGCGTGCCCGATCCGGGTTTTTACCGCGAACTGCTCAACACCGACGCCGCGCTCTACGGCGGCAGCGAGGCGGGCAATGTTGGCGGCGCGATGGCCGAGCCGGTGCAGCAGGCCGGCCGGCCGCACTCGATCAAGCTCACGTTGCCGCCGCTGGCGGCGCTCTGCTTCAAGCAGGCGTGAGAACCGCCGCAACGCCCTCATGCCCCTGAACGAACGTTTTCTGTTTCTGAAGCAATTCCTGCGGCAGTTCCCGCACACGGGCGCGATCACCGCCAGCTCGCGGTTCCTGGCAAAAGCCATCACCGCCCACATCCGGCCCGGCCACGGCCCGGTGAAGATCCTCGAAGTCGGCGCAGGCACCGGCGCGTTCACCTGCGAGCTGGTGAAGCTGCTGCGGCCGGACGACAAGCTGGTCGTTTATGAGATCAACGAACACTTCGCCGGCGTGCTGCGGAAACGGTTCGGCCACAACCCGCAGGTCGAGATTGTCTGCGCGCCCGTCCAGACCATCGAGAAACGACCGGCGTTCGATTACATCGTCGCGGGATTGCCGTTGAACAACTTCCCGCCCGCCCTGGCGCGCGATATTCTCGAAACCCTCCGCGGCGTGGCCAAGCCGGGCGCCACAGCGAGCTTCTTCGAGTATGCGGCCATCCGCCGGCTCAAAGCGCCGTTCGCGAACAAGGCCGAGCGCGAACGGCTGCGGGGCGTTGCGGCGGTCGTCAAGGATTTCCTCCGCAAGCACCACATCCGCTCCCGGTTTGTGCTCTTCAACATCCCCCCGGCGTTTGCGAGACAGTTGAAGTTTCCGTAACGCGTA
>DYDC01000369.1 GCA_020718125.1 Methylacidiphilum sp.
CTGGTCGAGAAGGCGAAGGTTGAATTGTTATTTGTGGGGATGTGACCCCGTTCGTTCCCCTCCAACTCCAATCAGCGAGGCCGTGACGCCGTGATTCGTAGTTCGTGACTCGTGGACCGGAATTGGTTACACATTATTTCGACTTAGCGACGGATCACCAATTACGGATGCGAATTACGCATTACAACCCATGCGACACGCGATGATCATGGCGGGCGGTTCCGGGACGCGGCTCTGGCCGATGAGCCGCGAGGCGTTGCCGAAGCAACTCATCCCTTTCATCAACGGCAAGAGCCTTCTCCAGATCGCCGCCGAGCGCCTCGACGGCCTTGTGCCGCCCGCGCGGCGTCTCATCTGCGCGGCGAAGAAGCACGAGGCAGCCATTGCGAAATCGCTGCCTGACTTTGCCGACGACCGTTTCCTTGGCGAACCGTGCGGCCGCGACACGGTCAACGCCATCGGCTTCAGCGCGGCGGTGCTCGCCAAGCGCGACCCGGATGCCGTCATGGCTGTGTTCACCGCCGACCACATCATCGAGCCGGTGGACCAGTTCCAGCGGATCGTAACGAGCGGCTACGATCTGGCGGAGAAGTTCCCGAACGCGCTTGTCACCTTCGGCATCGCACCGAACGGCCCGGCCACCAGCTACGGTTATCTCCGGCTGGGCGCGGCGTTGGCTGGCGACGCGCGGATCGTGGAGCAGTTCAAGGAAAAGCCCGATGCGGCCACGGCGAAGACCTGCTTCGATGCCGGTCCCAGTCGTTATCTCTGGAACAGCGGCATGTTTATCTGGCGCGCGGCGACGTATCTGGATTGCTTGCGCCGTTACCTGCCGGAGAGCCATGCCGGGCTGATGCGCATCGCCGATGCGTGGGACACGCCCCGGCGCGACGCCGTGCTGGCGGAGGTCTATCCGGCACTCAAGAAGATCAGCGTGGACTTCGCGGTGATGGAGCCGGCCTCGCGCGACCCGCAGGTGCGCGTCGCGGCGGCGCCGATGCCGCTGAAGTGGCTCGATGTCGGCTCGTGGCCGTTTTACGCCGAGACGTGCGCCCGTGACGCCGACGGCAACGCGGTCGCGGCCGGCCGCGCGCTGCTGTGCGGCACGAAGCGCTCGCTCGTGGCCTCCAGCGACCCGAAGCATCTCGTCACCACCATCGGCTGCGAAGACCTCATCGTCATCCACACGCCCGACGCGACGCTGGTCTGCCGCGCCGATTCGGCCGAGGCGATCAAGGAGCTGCACAAGCTCGTCGGCGAGAAGTTCGGCGGCGAATATCTCTGAGGCGCGGTGCGCGGAACAACCGGCGATGTCCACCACCCGCACGCTGCTGATAGACGCCGACGACACGCTCTGGGAGAACAACATCTACTTCGAGCGCGTCGTGGCGGCGTTCATGCTCAAACTCGGCGAGCGCGGCGTTGCCGAGGGGCGCGGGCAGGAGGCGCTTTGGCGCGCGGAGCAGCGCAACATCAAGACCGCCGGCTACGGCAGCCGCGCGTTCTGCATGTCGCTCCACGACGCGGCCCGCGAACTCGGCGCGGGCGACTTGGAGCCGTGGATTGCCGGGCAGGAGCAGTGGATTTTGCATCATCCCATCGAGCTGATGCCGGGCGTGGCGGAGACGCTGTCGCCGTTGCACGTGAAGAACCGGCTCATCCTGCTCAGCAAGGGCCGCGACGAGGAGCAGCACGGCAAGATCGAGCGTTCCGGCCTCGCGCGATGGTTCCACCACATCGAAATCGCGTTCGAGAAATCCGTTGACACCTACCGCGGCCTGCTGCGCAAACACGACCTCGCACCACCCATGACCTGGATGATCGGCAATTCACCGCGCTCGGACATCAACCCCGCCAAGGCGGCGGGCCTGCGCACCGTGTTCATCCCCTACCACGCGACGTGGTATCACGAGATGGAGGAGATTTCACCCGAAGGCGAGACGCTGATGCTCCAGCACTTCGGCGAACTGGCGGCGCATTTCGCCTGAGGCTATTTGCAAAAAAGACCTTTATGAAAAACGTCCCCGTCCTGAATGTCACCGGCGACAGCCTCGCGGCAGGCTACGAGAAGGCGCTCGTCGCGCTCTATGAGAACGGCTGCCGGTTCCGCACGCAATACGACAAGCCCGGCGACCCGCTCAGCCTCGATTGCACGCTCAACCTCACCGTGCACGACCCGCTCGCCGAGCCGATGATCCACAAGGCGTTCCCCGGCGGCATTGAGGACCTGCGCGAATACGTCATGGAGGTCAACGGCGCGAAGGACCATTGGGTCAAGAACATGAACGACCCGAAGGACACGCGTTGGGAATACACCTACCACGGCCGGCTCGCCGGCTACGGCACGTGGCAGGAGTCGCGCGACGGCAAGCCCGCCCGCGTCGGCGCGTTCGACATCAACCAGGTCGAGGCCGTCATCGCCAAGCTCGTCAAGCAGCCGTTCACGCGGCAGGCGCAGATGATCACGTGGATGCCGAACATTGACCTCGACTGCTACGACCCGCCCTGCCTCCAGTCCATCTGGTATCGGCTCATGGAGGACGAGGCCGACAAGACGTGGTGGCTCAACTGCAACATCCGTTTCCGCAGCAACGACGCGTGGGGCGCCAGCTTCATGAACATGTTCGGCTTCGTCATGTTCAACCGCGACGTCATCGCCGCCGAGATCGCCAAGCGCAGCGGCAGGACGGTCAAGCTCGGCCGGCTCAACTGGCAGGCCGACTCCTATCATATCTATGGCAAGGACATCGCCGATGCCAAAGCGCGCCTCTTCGACCGCATCGCCACCACCAAGCTCGAAGACCGCACTTACCAGTTCTCCGACCCGATGATCCAGGACATCTACAACGAAGCCGAAGCCGCCATCCGCGCCAAGATCGCCGAATACGACCGCACGCACTGAACCGGCCGCCTCGCACGAAAGGAAATCACCATGCTCAAACGCGGCATCCTCAACCCCGCCATCAACTCACTCCTCAGCCGCGTCCGTTCGCCGTTCGTCCCCCGTTCGTCCCCCGTTCGCGGAAGCCCGACAGGGCGAAAGGGAATAGC
>DYDC01000370.1 GCA_020718125.1 Methylacidiphilum sp.
TTGCACGAGTCGGATTCTGCCGCCCCTGACGGGGCTTGTCCCTTGTTGCCAGCCCACCCAGCGTTGAAACGCCGGGCTATTCTCGACCGTCCCTTTCGGGACTTGGCGCGTGTGTCAAGTTGCGCCCTGCCAGGCTGCCTGGCAGGCTGTCATGTTTCGGGGTTGATTGTTCTGCAGGTGAAGTTCAATCATCTCGCCCGATTTGCGTCAAAGCAACACGATGTCGCCAGTAATGTTGCCAATGAACACGCGCTCCCCGGTCTTCGCTTCAGGGCCGGCCCTCAATCGCCGGCAATTCCTCACCACGTCAATGGCCGGCATCGGCGGCCTGGAGTTGGGCGACCGGCTGATTGCCGATGCCTTCGCGGCGGAGGGGTTCAAGATCGAACCGGGCGTCTGCACATCGCTCAAGAAGGCCGCGGTGCTCAAGGCGGCCGGATTCCAGTTCGTGGAGGAGAATGTCAGCAGCGTCCTGGCGCCGAAGGCGGGCGACGAGGAGTTTGAGAAGAAGCTCGCCGAGGTCAAGGCCGCGCCGTTGCCGGTCCGTGCTTGCACGGGTTTCGTTCCGGGCGACCTGAAGGTCGTCTGGCCGGAGGTGCCGGTGGATGCGCTGATGAAGCACGCCGAGACGGTGTTCCGCCGCGCGGCGAAGGCCGGCATCGGTCGGATCGTGTTCGGCAGCGGCGGGGCGCGGCGGATCCCGGACGGTTTCGACGCGGCAAAGGCGAAGGAGCAGTTCACCGACTACTGCCGCCGCATCGCGCCGATTGCGCGGGCGCACAAGGTCATCCTCGTGATCGAATCGCTCAACAAGGCCGAGTGCAACTTCATCAACCGCGTGGACGAGGCGCTCGCCATCGCCGGGGCGATCAATCATCCCGGCGTCCAGGCGCACGCGGACATCTACCACATGATGCGCGAGGACGAGGGGCCGGAGTCCATCCTCAAGGCCGGCGCGAAGGTGAAGCACTGCCACATTGCCGAAAAGGCGAAACGCACCGCGCCCGGCGTGGGCGATGACGATTTCCGCGCATATCTCAAGGCGTTGAAGGCCATCGGCTATCGGGGCGGTTTGTCCATCGAGGGCAAGTGGAAGGACGACCAACCGCCGAAGGCTTGCAGCGTTCTCAAGGAACAGATTCAATCAGCCTGATCGCCAACACCTCGCCAAACGGAGAACAAACAACATGAACCAGAACATCACCCGCCGTTCGTTCCTGCAAACCGCCGCGATGGCGGCCGCCTCGCTGCCGTTCACCGCGCGCAGCTACGCCGCCGTGAAGGGCGCCAATGAGCGCGCCCGCGTCGCCATCGTCGGGTTCTCCGACCGATTCAAGGGGTCGCTGCTGCCGTCGTTCTTCGACCACGCCAAGGAGAAGAACTTCGACATCGTGGCGCTCTCCGACCTCTGGAGTAAACGCCGCGAGGAGGGCAAGGCCGCGCTGGAGAAGGCCGCCGGCCACGAGATCGCCGTCTTCCGCAACAACGACGAGCTTTACGAGAGGATGAAGGACCTCGACGCGGTCATCATCAGCACCGCCGACTTCCAGCACGCGTTGCACTGCGCCGAGGCGTGCGAGGCGGGCAAGGACGTGTATTGCGAAAAGCCGCTCGCCGAAACGATGAGCGACGCGCGCGCCGTGCTGAAGGCCGTCCGCAAAAACAAGCGCGTCGTGCAGATCGGCTCGCAACGGCGCAGCGGCCGCAACTACATCGCCGCGGCCGAGTTCATCAAGCAGGGCAAGTTCGGCCAGATCGTCAACGTGGACTTGATCTGGAACGTCAACCAGCCCGGCCGTTGGCGCCGGCCCGATGCCGTGCCGGTCTGCAAGCCGGAGGACACCGACTGGAAACGGTTCCTGCTCAACCGTCCGTTCGAGCCGTGGAACCCGCGAAAGTATCTCGAGTTCCGGCTGTTCTGGCCTTACTCGTCCGGCATCCCCGGCCAGTGGATGTGCCACCAGATTGATACGGTGAACTGGTTCAGCGGCTTCAACTACCCGCGCAGCGTCGCGGCCAACGGCGGCATCTACATGTGGCGCGACGGCCGCACCAATGCCGACACGCTCACCGCCGTCTTCGACTACGGCCCGGCGGAGAAGGACAAGGGCGGCTTCCAGGTCATCTTCGCCTCGCGCATGACCAACAGCATCGGCAGCGTCAAGGAGGTCTATTACTCCAACGGCGGCATGATGGACCTCGACAAGGGCATCGTCACCCCCGAGGGCGGTCTCCGGGAAAAGGAAGCGGCGGCGATGGGCATGAAGGCCAACCTGTTGCCCGAAGTGAAGCTGACTGACGCGGTCAAGATCGAGACCTCCGCCAACACCGGCAAGGATCCACTCACCTCCGCCCACATGCGGAATTGGATGGAATGCATCCGCAGCCGCAAAGACCCCGCCGCGCCGATCGAGGCGGGCTTCTATCACTCTGTGGCGGTGATCATGTCCAACGCGGCCTACCGCACGGGCCTGCGCGTGGTCTATGACCCGGCCAAACAGGAAGTCCTCGCCGGCGGCAAGCCGTTCAAGCATTGAGGGGTCGCGTAGCGGAACGCGTGAGCGTGCGAAGTCAATGGGGGCGAAGTCAATGGGGGTCAGGTCTCAACATCAGACATTTCCTTCATCACTTCCGCCATCGCCTTCCGCATCTCTTTCTCCCGCCCCACCCGCTCCGCCATCCTCCGCACCGCCACCTGCACCGCCGCGTAACCCACCCCTCCCACCCTCGCCGCCAACTCCCACAGCGTCAGACCGCGCGGAAAGGTTGAGGGTTGAGGGTTGAGGGTTGAGTGACGAACTTTGCTACGTTCTCAACCGACAACCCTCAACCCTCAACCCTCAACCTTCCGGCAGCCGCATCGAAAACCGCTCCACCCACTCCTCCAACAGTTCCAGGAACCGCACCCGGTCCTTGTCGTCGCGAAACACCCGCTTGCGTTCATTGCCCCGGGCCGTGACGTGACACCACCCGCCCGCCATCTCGATTCGTAAAGGTCGTGCCATGCCCGCAGGAATGCGCCGCCAGCCGCTTCAACGCAAGCTAAATGTC
>DYDC01000371.1 GCA_020718125.1 Methylacidiphilum sp.
CGAGCAGTTTGTAGAGCACGATGCTGACCGTCATGGCGACATTGAGGCTGTTGGTGATGCCGCGGACGGGCAACTCGGCGACGTGGTCGGCGGCTTGCAGCAGTTCCTCCCGCACGCCGTCGCGCTCGTGGCCGAACGCGATGATGAGTGGGAACCGATACGGCACCTCCAGGTATGGCACACTGCCCTCGCACTGCTCGAACACGACAAGTTGGTGGCCGGCGCGGCGCAACTCAGCCAGGCGCGGCATCGGGTCGTCGTGTTTCTCCCACGGGACGGTCTGGAGACTGCCGCCGACGGCGGTCTTGCCGATCTGCTGGGCGGCGTGGACGGTCTGCACCGGCGTGCCGGTGATGCCGCTGAGGATGAGCCGCTCGATGTTGGCGCAGTCGCTGACGCGGAAGACCAGCCCGACGTTCTGAAGCGAGCGGACGTTGTCGAGCACGACCGAGACGGGCATCCGCGTCGCGTCCTGCGCGGCGCGGTCGGGCCGGCTGGCGACAAGTTCGGCGGTGGTGTATCGGCGTCGAGGTTTGTTCACAGCAGTGTTTTCAGGCGCTCGGGATAATCGGTGACAATGCCGTCCACGCCAACCCGGATCAATGCGCGTTGCAGCAGTTTCGAGTTCGCGGTCCAGGCAATGACACGCATCCCGGCGTCGTGGATGGCGCTGACGAGCCGGTGCGAGCAGAGGCGCAGATTCGGGCCGAGCGTGGTCGCGCGCAGTTCGCGGCCCAGTTCGATGTAGCGAGCGAGCGTCGGCACGTCGCCACCGAACTTGTAGAGCAGCAAACCCAGCTCAATGTCCGGCCGCAGCCGCGCGATGGGGCGGAGGTATTCGGGGTGGAAAGAGATGACGAGGACCTCGCGCTCCATCTTCTCCTCGGCGAGGACATCCATGACGCGATAGGGGCTGGCGCTCTTGACCTCGACGAGTAACCGCACCTTGCCCCGGACGAGACGGCACAGTTCGCGCAGCGTCGGCACGCCGAGGGCGGCGAGTTCCTTCGCTCTGAATGCGCCGACGTGGCCGTGGCCTGTGGTGGCGCGGTCGAGGGTCTCGTCGTGGATGACGACGACTTCGTTGTCGGCGCTGAGACGGACGTCGCACTCGACGGCGTCCACGCCGAGCGACAGGGATCGTCGGTAAGCGGCGGGCCGGTTTTCTTCGCGGTCGTGGCGGTGCGCGCCGCCGCGGTGGGCGATGAGCATGGGCTTCATGCGGCGCGCAGGATACGCGCAGCGTCAGCCGGTCGCAGCAGTAAATTCATCGGGTGACGCGGTGCTTGAGAAAGATGCGCCCGGTTTCCGGCGCGGCGCGGAAAAAGGCATGGAACGCCTTCACGTCGGCGGGCTGCAACGGGCGCAGCACGACTTTCGCTCCGTTCAGATCCACTGTCTTCGGATAATGCTCCAGCAGCGTTTCGATGTCCACGTGTGTTCCCCCGTCTTGTGTTGTGGAACCCGTAGTGCGCCGCGACCACCGGCGCAAGTGGAAACTTGGTTTTGGCGGGACGGCGGAGTTGTGCAAGACTGCCCTCCGTATGCGCCACACGCTCCGCGCCACCGTCATAACCGCCTGGCTGTTTGCCGCAACAGCCAGCTTCTCCCTTGCCGATGACTGGCCGTGGTTCCTCGTCCCGACGCAAGACGGCTTGTTCGCGGAAAAGAACCTCGCCGCTCGCTGGCCGGCGGAGGGGCCGCGCGTGCTGTGGCGAACCGAGGCCGGCCTGTCCTACAAGCTCGCCGGTGGTGGTCAATGGGCGCATTTTCGTCTTCCACAAGCCCGGCGACCGGGAAGTCCTCGCTTGCCTCGACGCGGCGACGGGCGCGAAACAGTGGCAGGCGAGCTACCCCACGGCTTACAAGGACCGCTACGGCTACAACAACGGCCCGCGCTCGGCCGCGGCTCGATGATCCTCGCCGACGGACGGTTCATCATTTTGAGCGAGCGCGGCCGGCTGATCCTCGCCAACCTCAAGCCCGAGGGCTTCGAGGAGGTCTGCGGCGTGCAACTGCTCGACTACCCGTGCTGGATCGCGCCGGTGCTCGCCCACGGCCTGCTCTACATCCGCAACGAGTTGCGGTTGATCTGCCTCGACCTGCGCGCCAAGCCGCCGCCGTAGCTCGACATTCCAATGTCGAGAAACCACCGTGCGCGCGCAGCCTCGACATTGGAATGTCGAGCTACGGTGCCGCGACATGTCAATCGCGCGTTGTTCAGGCGCGAAACATGCAGGCGAGATGGTGCTTGGCAACCCCCGGCGCGTGGCGCAGAATCCGCCCACGACCATGAGCGCGCGACTCGCAAGCTACAAAGACGGCAAACAGGACCTGGCGTTTCCCGTTGCGGATGCGTTGACGGCCATCGGCCGCGCGCCCGACAACCTCGTCCAACTGACTGACCCCGACGTGTCGAAGTATCACGCGGCGGTTTTCAGGAAAGCCGACGGCTGGCACTTGAAGGACGCGGGCAGCAAGAACGGCGTCCTCGTGAACGGCCAGCGCGTGCGCGAAGCGATGATCAAGCATGGCGACGAGATCATCATCGGCCTGACAGAGTTCGTTTTTGAGGTGGACGTGAAAACCGGCGAGTGGGTGCCGGACCACGTCATTGATTTCTCAACCCGGATTGCGCGCGCCACGGAAGTCCAGCCGCCGACTTCCGCGGCCGGCAACAAGAAGAAACCCTCCTGATGGCCAAGGCTGAGATTGGCTGGAAGCGGCGCACACCGGAAGGCGAGCGCGTCGAGGTCTATGTCCACCACATCGGCAAGACGTGGAAGTTCTTCACGCGCAGCCGGCGGTTTGAGGACTGGCAGCCGTTGCCGGAGCCGCCGCTGGAGGATTGGCTTGCACTGCTCGACAGCGTCGATCGGTTGGCAGCAAGGCACCGCGTGACACCCCACGACGCCGACCGCGTGCGGACGGAAATCCGCGAGCGGTTTCCAGACGCGGCGGTCTAGCCCTGCGCGTGTCCCTAAAAATCGGGAACAGCAAATAGTTCTACGAGTTCTCCTTTGCCCATACGATAGCCGATGCCAATG
>DYDC01000372.1 GCA_020718125.1 Methylacidiphilum sp.
GTCTGATGTTGAGACCTGACCCCGATCACCACGTCGAGCGCGTGCGCCGGCTCGCGCCACAGGCCAAGAGTTGCGTCTATTTCCACTGCTTCATCAACGCCGAGGAGAACGCGGCGAAGAACTTCCCCGACGCGCGCGTGCTGCGCAGCGACGGCTCGCACGCCGACTACCGCCGGCCGCGCTACGGCCTCTTCTTCCCGACCGAAAGCAACGCCTACGGCCGCGCCATCCGCCGCAACGTGGACATCATCCTCAATGACATCAGGGCCGACGGCGTGTATTGGGACGAACTGGAATACAGCGCCTACGTCTACCACTACGGCGAGCCGTGGGACGGCTGCTCGGCGGACATTGACGCGAAGACGATGAAAATCCGGCGGTTGAAATCGTCCGTCACACTCATCTCGCAGCCGTGGCGCGTCGCGCTCATCAAGGAGATCATGGCGCGCGGGCCGTTCATCGCCAACGGCCAGCCGCACACGCGCACCGTGGCGCGGCTGAAGTTCCCGCGCTTCTGCGAGACCGGCAGCATCAGTAACTGCACGCGCGCCCAGCTCCACTCGCCCATCGCCATCGGCGACCATCTCACCGAGCGTAGCGAGGAAGACGCCTATCGCAACATGGTCGCCGCGCTCGACTACGGCTGCGTCTCGCATTGGTATAGCGACATGCAGGTCATCCCGGCCTACGAGACGATCACGAAGTTCATGTATCCGATCACGCCGGTCGAGTTGCACGAGGGCTACATCATCGCCAAAGAGCGCATCCTGACCAACCGCAGCGGCCTCTTTGGCTGGGGCGACGCCTCGAAGCGCGAGGTTCACGTCTATGACGACACCGGCCGCGAAGTGCCGGACTTCAAGGCCCCCACGGTCGAGCGCGACGGCGCGACGTTCACCGAACTGCGCATCGCGGAAGGCTGGAGCGCGGCGATTGTGAGGATATGACGGACCGGCCCCGATTGTCCGGTTGACCGGTAATACTTCCTCCGGTAGGATTCTTACGACATGACAGACGACACAACAGTCACATCCAAAGGCACAAGCACCATTCCTCTGGCCATCCGGAGGAAGGCAGGCATCGGGACTGGCACGATCATCAATTGGACGCTGAAGGACGACGGCCAGATCGTCGTGCGGAAGAAATCCGGCGCGCTCAACGAGGCGCAACGGCACGTCCGCACCCGAGCGGGCCAGTGGGACGGCAAAATATCAGGCGCTGAATTGCTGCGGCGGACCCGGCCATGATTCTGGTGGACACTTCCATCATTGTCGCGTGGCTGGACAAATCGCATGAGGACCATGACCGCTGCGAGGAGAGCCTTTTTCACTGGGCGGGCGAGGACCAACTGGCCATCAGTTCCGTGACCTATGCCGAACTGGCTGCGGGCGGACGCACGCGCGAAGCCGTGGACGAGGACCTGCAAATCTTCCAGCGGGTGGATTTGGATTTCGAAGCGGCGTGGCGGGCAGGCATGGCATTCGGCCGTTACTACCCCGGCAAGAAGGAAGAGAAACCGGTGTTGCCGGATTTTCTCATTCGCGCCCAAGCCGCCGCGTTGGGCTGCCGTCATCTGACCAACGACCGCCGCCGCCTCCGCTCATTCCCCGAAGTGGAGTTCCTTTTTCCTGAATCGGCGTGAATGCTCCAATCACGCCGGCGGAGTCGCACGAGGGCTACATCGTCGCCAAAGAGCGCATCCTGACCAACCGCAGCGGCCTCTTCGGCTGGGGCGACGCTTCGAAACACGAGGTTCACGTCTATGACGACACCGGCCGCGAAGCACCGGACTTCAAAGCGCCGACCGTCGGGCGCGACGGCGCGACGTTCACCGAACTGCGTATCGCCGAAGGCTGGAGCGCGGCGATTGTGAGGAGATGATGAGGGCGGAGGCCGTAATCCCACCGCTGGCTTGCTCTGGCCGAGGCAATATGCGAATCTCACAGCAGATGCGCAGCCGACATTCACGACCCCAAAAACCTCATGCCGCCGCCACGGCCGTTGACGTCTTCTGCGGTGCGGGAGGGCTGACACGCGGCCTGCTTGACGCAGGCATACCTGTCGTTGCCGGCTACGATGTGGATGAAGCTTGCCGGTTCCCATACGAGCACAACAACCCCGGCGCTACGTTCAAGAAGGTCAGCGTCACGGATCTCTCTGGAGAAATGCTTGCGGCCCATTATCCCTCTGGACACATGCGTATCTTGGTCGGTTGCGCGCCGTGCCAGACATTCTCCAAATATACGCAAGGACTCGACAACGGCGACGATCCGAAGTGGAAACTGCTGGACGAGTTCGCGCGCCTCGTCCGCGAGTTGAAGCCCGACATCGTTTCGATGGAAAACGTTCCTGAACTCCAACGCCACGCCATCTTCGACCGTTTCCTCGACACGCTTATCGCTGAAGGCTTTCACTTTACACATGATCGCGAGAAGCGGGTTGTCTATTGCCCCGACTACGGCATCCCGCAACATCGTCGCCGGCTGGTCCTCATCGCCTCGCGCCTCGGCCCGATTGAGATCATCCGCCCCACACACTCGCCCGCGAAACACCGCAAAGTCTGCGACGTGCTGCGCCGACTCCCGCCGTTGGACGCAGGGGAAATTCATCCGGACGACCCGCTCCACCGCGCCAGCAAACTCTCCCCGCTCAACCTGCGCCGCATCCAATACTCGCGGCCCGGCGGAACATGGCGGGACTGGCCACGCAATCTCGTTGCGACTTGCCACAAGGACAAAACGGGCAAGACCTACCCTGGCGTTTATGGGCGCATGGAATGGGAGAAGCCGTCGCCCACGGTGACCACCCAGTTCTTCGGCTTCGGTAATGGCCGGTTTGGCCATCCAGAACAGGACCGCGCCATCTCGTTGCGCGAGGGCGCTATTCTCCAGTCGTTCCCGATGAGCTACCAATTCGTGGAGCCGGGTGGCGAATACTGCTTCAAGACAATCGGAAGACTGATTGGCAACGCGGTGCCAGTGCGGTTGGGTGAAACAGTCGGAAAAACGATCAAACAACATCTGGAGGAGCATGGGGGCTAACAATCCG
>DYDC01000373.1 GCA_020718125.1 Methylacidiphilum sp.
CATGAAAGACCCCGGCGAGACGAAGAACATCGCCGAAGAGAAACCTGAAGTGGTCAAAGAACTCGCCGCCGTCCCCGCCAAAGCTCGCAACGATGGCCGCACACGACCCTGAGCGAGCATGGACTCCATAACCTCCAATCCCCTCCTCGGCGTCGCGATGCGCGCCGTCGGCGCGACGTTTGCCGCCGCTTGCTACACGCCGGAGAAACGCGTGCGCGGGTGGTCGTGGCAGAGTTGCCGGATCACGCGGGCGTCGTTCTGTTGGTTTCTGCTGCCGTTGCTCGGCGCGGTGCTGCGTGAAGCGCCGACGGGCGCGATGCTCGCGTCGTTCGGGCTGGGCGCGGCCTACGGCATCGGCGGCACGGCGTTCGGCATCTCCATCCGTATATCGGTTTCTCGCTGACGTATGCCATCGCGGTCGGCCTCTCCAGTGTGCCCGGCACGCTCGGCACGACGCTCAGCAAGCCGGGCGCGGAGTGGATCGTCGCGGGCATTGTCATCGGCACGCTTGGCATTGCTGGCGCGGCGGCTCAAGGAACGCGATCTCAGCGCGCAACAACTCACCGGCCAGTTCTCGCTCGTCAAAGGTCTGCTGCTCTCGCTGCTGGCCGGCGTGCTGTCGGCGGTGTATGGCTTCGCGCTGGAGGCGTGCGAACCGATCGCGGACGTGGCGAGCGCGCACGGCGCGGGCGTCTGGCGCGGCAACGTCGTCCATATCTTCTCCAATACCGGCGCGTTCCTGACGACTGCGATCTATTGCCTCTGGCTGCACTGGCGGCACAAGACGCTCGGCGAATCGATTGAACTGCCCGCTGGTCAGGAGGAGGCGTCGTTGCCCGTGAACTGGGCGATGGCGGTGGTGACGGGCCTGTTCTGGTATGGCCAGTTCTTCTTCTACAACCTCGGCCACGTGCGGATGGGTCACTACAAGTTCACAAGCTGGGCCATCCACATGATCATGCTGGTGCGCATCAGCAACCTCGTCGGCATCCTCCTGCGCGAATGGCGCCGCCTGACGCATCGCACCATCGGCCTCGCGCTCACGGTCTTGATCGGCGCGGTGTTGGCACTGACCTGTGGCAATTACCTCGGCGACGTTGCCGCGAAACACCAGCCAGAATCATATCGGAGCGATATACGCATCAAAAAGTGCTCGCTTTGAAAGCCTCGCGGCTCACAATACATTCGACAGGTGCAACCGTGGCTAATGGCCTATGATCACACGACTCACGATTGATAATTTCAAGCGGCTGGAACACGCCGAAATCGATCTCGGCGAGGCTGTTATGTTCATTGGCCCAAACAATTCCGGCAAGACCACCGCTCTCCAGGCGTTGACGCTCTGGGATCTCGGTTGGCGCAGTTGGCTCGCCAAGCGACGCGCCAGCACTGCCGAAGAACGCACCGGTGTCACTCTCAATCGCCGCGACCTCACCGCCATTCCAGTTCCTTCAGCTCGCTTGCTCTGGCGAGACCTGCAAACCCACCGCTCTCACAAACAGAACGGCAAAGCAAAGACTGACAAAGTTTTTGTCACCCTCACGGCCGAAGGCACTCACCTCGGCCAACCGTGGCAATGCGGCCTTGAGTTTTATTTCGCCAATGACGAGTCCATTTATTGTCGCCCCACTAGCGACGCGGCCGAGCCGATCCCGCCGGGAGCGCAGCGACACTCCGTTGTCTATCTTCCGCCGATGTCCGGCCTCGCCGACCGCGAATACCGCAAGGAACCCGGCGAAATCCGCGACTGGATTGGCCAAGGCCAGACTGCCCAAGTGCTGCGCAACCTTTGCTGGCAACTCTTTTCACAGGAAGACAAGCAGCCTTGGCTTACGCTCAAGGAACACCTCCGGCGCTTCTTTCAGGTGGAACTCGAAGACCCCGTTTACGTTCCAGAGCGCAGCCTTCTCCTCCTCGAATACCGTGAATGTTCTGGCGTCAAGCTCGACCTTTCCTCTGTTGGTCGCGGCTGCCAGCAAGTCTTGCTGCTCCTCAGCTATATCCTCGCCAACCCCGGCGCGGTCCTCCTGCTCGACGAGCCAGACGCTCATCTCGAAATCCTACGCCAGCGCGACATCTACACCTTGTTGACCGACACCGCCACGCGGCAACACTCCCAAGTCATCGCCGCGAGCCACTCCGAAGTCATTCTTCAGGAAGCCGGCGATCGTGACCTCGTGGTCGCATTCGTCGGCCAGCCTCACCGTATTGACACCCGCTCGCGCCGCCTCCAAGTCCGCAAAGCACTCGAGAGCATCCGTCTTGAACAATACTACCTCGCCGAGCAGAAAGGCTGGATGCTTTACCTCGAAGGCTCCACCGACCTCGCCATCCTTCAACGCCTCGCCGCCCGTCTAGGCCACCGCACCGCCGCCATTCTCTGCGATGCTCCACCCGCTCTCTATGTTGGCGGCAACCACCCGCAGGACGCCCGCGACAATTTCAACGGACTCCGTGAAGCGAAGTCCGACCTCGTCGGTTGCGCGCTCTTCGACCGTCTCGACAAGCAACTCCAAACCGCCGGTCCGCTCTGCGAACTCGCTTGGACTCGCCGCGAGATCGAAAATTACATTGTCAGCCGCGAAAGCCTCGCAGCCTTTTCCGAAACCGGCCTGCGCGAGGACGACCTGATCGAACGCGCCGAAAAACAACGGCGACGTGAAACCATGGCCGCCTGCGTCACCGAACTCGAAAATGCCCTTCGCATCGCCGGCGTGCCTTCCCCTTGGGGCCCCGACATCAAGGTTACTGACCAGTTCCTTGATCCCCTGTTTCACAATTTCTACGAGTGCCTCGGCACACCCCAACGCACTTGGAAACGCGACTACCACGCCCTTGCCGATACAATTCCGATCGAACAACTTGATCCCGAAGTGAGTCGCGTCCTCGACGCTATCGCTGCTGTCGCCGACCGCGCCAAACCCGCTGTCTGAAACCCACCGCCGACCGCGCCATGAAACACGCGGATACGAAAGCCCTGGGCAAGCGTTTCTCGTGGTGCGCGGACGGCGGACGATGGCGGGCTGCGCGCATGAAGATGTTCTTC
>DYDC01000374.1 GCA_020718125.1 Methylacidiphilum sp.
CTCGTGGGTTCCGTGGAGATTCGGCCCCGGCGTTCAACCTGAAGGGGTGAGAGACCATGCGATCGAGGTTCGGCGTCTCGATGAGCTTCTGGCCGTAACAGCCGAGATCGCCCTGTGCGAGGTCGTCACTGAGGATGAAAATGATGCTGGGTTTCTGCCCGGCCGCTTCGACAACGAGGGCGATTGCCAAAGACAGCGCGACGCACAGGAGGCGGCAGCCATTGAGTCGTTTCATGATTCCACGGATCTGAGTTCGCATTCCGCGTAAGAACTCCCCGCTTCGGATTTCCCCGCGGTTTCGCCGCCAACCACTCGTCGAGCAACCGGGTGAGCTGCGCGACGCGGTCGGGTTGGCCGGCGGCCTTGCCTTTGGCGGCTTTCGCTGGTTTTGACAGCGGCGGATCGTTGCAGCAGACTTTCGGTTGCCAGCCGTAGAGGCCGGTGATGATGCTCGCCAACGACGGGCGGCACAGGCTGGAGGGCGCATAGCCGCGCCGGAACACGAGGCTCTGCGAAGCGAGTTCGTCCAGCCGCGGCGTCTGGACCTGCGGATGGCCCGTGAAACCGTAGTCGCCCCAGCCCTGATCGTCGGAGATGAGGAGGACGATGTTCGGTTTGTCAGCGCCGCTCGCAGCGCCGGTTGCCAGCATGACTGCGGCACACAGGAGGAGGAAATGCCGTTCGATCAATCCACCTTTTCACCCTGCTTCAATTCGCGGATGCGGATGTTCTTCCAACGGACCTGAAAGGGGCCGGCGCCTTTCTTGATGCCGTGGACCTGCAAGCCGATGAAGCCGCTCGCGTCGGTCCTGTCGCGGAAATCGCCGCACGGGACGCCGTTGACCCACGAGCGGATGTGGTCGCCCTGCGCGACGATGCGGTAGTGGTTCCACTCGTCGTTCTTGAACGCCTTCTGGGCTTCGGGCTTGTCGGTGAAGTCGTCCCACCACTTGGCCTGGCGCGCCTCGTCCCAGAAATTGCCGGCGTTGGCGCCCGTGTGCGTGATCTCGCACTGGTAGCCATAGACTGTGCCGGCTTTCCGGACACGCTTCGGGTTCGCCGGGTCGGTCCAGTCTTTCTCATGGACATGGCTGCGAATCTGGCAGCCGGAGTTCAACTCGACGTCGCACTTCACATCGAACTCCAGCGCAAAGTCCGCGGGGTCGCGCGTGGTGCAGAGGAACGTGTTTGGGCTGCCTTCGACGGTTTTGCCGACGATGCATCCGTCCTCGACGCGATACTCCGCCGTGCCGCCCTTCGGCGCCCAGCCGTTGAGCGTTTTGCCGTCAAACAACGGTGTCATCTGGGGCGCCTGCGCCCGCGCCGACGGTTGCGGCGTGACGGGCCAGTGGTCCGTCCGGAACGGCGACGCCGGAATCCCGGCGCGGTTGAAGAGATTGCAGTCGGGGTTGTCGGCCCAGGCGTAACGGACGGCCACCGGTTGTTTCACTTTGGGCGCGGCAACGATGACGGTGTTGCCGACGATCTTCGCCTGCGCGGCGTGCCACTTCTTGTCGGCGCCGGCGACGGCAAAGCCGCGGACTGTCCCAAACCCGCCCTCGGGCCACACCGACGGCCAGTCCGGCCGGGGCGCGACCAGCGCGTCACCGACCTTCACAGCCAGTCCGCCGTCAGCGTGCGTGAAGCGGATCGTCACTTCGGCGCCCTTGATCTTGTGGCCGGCGGGCAACGGGCCGGACGCAGCCACGCCCTTCTGTTTGTAAACGCCCGCCAACGCCCACAGTGCGAGCCGTTTGCCGACGGTCTGCTTGTCCTGTGGATGGATGTCATTGGCCTCGCCGACATCGGTGGTGATGGCCATGCCGGTGTTGGGCAGCGCGAGCGTCTTCAACATCCCTTCGCGCACCATCACCCAGCCGGTGTCCTCGACCGGCTCCTGCTGCGCGGCGTGGAAGTTCGGCAGTTGCACCCAGCCGAACGGGAAGTTTCCCTGGCCCCAGCGCGCCCGCCAGTCCTTCACCATCGCCGAAAGCTGGAGATGATAGAGATGGCCCGCGCCGGCGTTCGATTCGCCCTGATACCAGATCGCGCCGCGCATGGCGTAGGGAACCAACGGCGCGATCTTGCCGTTGAACAGCGTCGCCGGATGATGCGTGGCGATGCGCGGCGCCTCGGGTTTCCGCGGGGGCCGCGCGGCAAACGGTTTGTCGGCGGCTTTGGCTCTCTTGGCGGCTTCCTTCCACGCGGCCGCTTGCTTCTCGTAGGCGGCCTGCGCCTTCACCGGGTCCCACGTCGCCTGCTTCTGGCCCCATGACTCGAACAACGGCTTCAGTTCCTTGAAGTTCTTCTGCGCATCCCAGCTTGTCCACGCCTCGACCGGCGTGCCGCCGACCGAGGAATTGACCACGCCGACCGGCACGGCGAGCGCCTTGTGGACTTCGCGGCCGAAAAAGTAAGCCGCAGCCGAAAAACTGCCGACCGTGTCCGCGCTGCACACTTCCCACTGGCCGCTGCATTTCTCCCGCGGCTTGTCGGACGGGCCGGACGATTCCCTGAAATGCCGGATCTTCGGCAGGGTCGCCGCCAATCGTTCCTTCTCGAAGTTCTTCGCGCGGTTCACCGTCATCGCCATGTTTGACTGGCCGGAGCAGAGCCACACCTCGCCGACCAGCGCGTCCTGGATGGTGATCGTGTTCTTGCCTTCCACCGTCATCGTCAGCGCGTCGCCTGCCTTGAGCTTCTTGAACCTGACCATCCACCTGCCTTTCACGCCGGCCTTCGCGGTCTGCGTCTGGCCGGCGATGGTCACAGTCACCCGCTCGCCCGGCTCGGCCCAGCCCCAGACCGGCACGGCGGCGTCACGCTGGAGCACCATGTGGTCGGAGAAGATCGCCGGCAACGTCACGTCGGCGCTCGCGCGCGACGCGAGGAGGATGGCGGTGAGGAACAGGGCGGATTGAAGCGCCCCTGCAAGTCGGCTGGCTCGTTTCATGATGGCTCGATTATCTGCGTTGTTGGCCGTTTTGGCGGCCCTGTTCAAGGGTAACCTCGCTGCGCTCGGTGATCAGAGGATGCGGTAGGCAG
>DYDC01000375.1 GCA_020718125.1 Methylacidiphilum sp.
TCGCCCAAGCTCTTGTAGTTGCTGATCGTCACTTCTGTAATCATCTCGTTGCCTTAGTCTTTCACCCAGCCTACCGCTTCACGCTTTCCTCCACCAGCTTGATCTCGTCGGGCGTCAGGCCGTAGAGCGCATACACCAGCCGGTCAATCTCTTCCTCCAACGCCGACGTGTCCGCCTCGGGATTGCGCCACTTCGGCGCGAGGATGCGATCAACCAAGCCGACCACCACATTGCTTCCTGCGCACTGCATACTTTGACGTTGGTTCTCTGAGACCGAACAATGCCAGAGTCACAAAATAGGCAACAGCGTTTACAGGCCCATCTCACGCGTGTCCTGCACGAGATGCAGCAAGCGCAACAGGGCACGCAAAGCCGACAGCAACTCATTCGCAAGATCGAAAGCCTCGACGCGGCGAAACCACGCCGGTTGTTGCTGTATATCGCCAATACAGAGAACGCAGCCAGCGCGGTGAACACTGCCGACATCGTCCCGCTGGGTGATGCGCTCGCCCCCATGGGCAAGGTGAAGAACCTCGACCTCGTCATCCACACCTTTGGTGGATCGGGAGAGACGGCAGAGAAAGTGGTGGAGATGTGTCGCAACCACTGCGAAGGAGAGTTCCGCGTGGTCGTGCCCAACATGGCCAAGAGCGCGGGCACACTCATCGCCTTGGGCGCGGACAGGATTGTGATGGGCTATTGCTCCGAACTCGGCCCGATTGACCCGCAGATTCGCATCGTGGTCGGCAACGCGGCGCAACTTGTCTCCGCGTGGACCTTCATCCGCACACGGGACGTGTTGGTGGAGCGAGTGAACCAAGCGGCCGCCAAGAAGGAAAACCCGGCCGCGCACCTCCAGCAGTTGGCGGCGATTGATCCGGTGTTCGTGACGCACTGCGAGCAGTTGATGACATTCGCGAAGCAACTGGGCCGCAAATGGATTGCCTGCCGGTTGAAGGACCAAGGCGTCAGCGCCAAACAGGCCGGACGGCAAGCCTTCAAAGTCGTGAAATTCCTGAGCAATGTCGAGGAGCACATCACCCACGGACGGCTGATCTCTGCGGCAGAACTCAAAGAAAACTGCGAGCCACCCTTGAACGTTGACGAACTGCCGGAGAACGATGGGTTCTGGCAGTTGCTTTGGGAACTCTACGTCCGCTGCGAGGTTTTCCTGAAATCGGCTCCGCCCAAGGCCAAGCTGATCGAAACCGCGGATGTTTCGATCACGTTGAGCTAGCTTCGCTCACACGCAAGACGAGCGGTTCGGGCAAGACGTAACGATTGCCCTCTGGTTCTTTCAGCGCCTTTTCGGCCTGCTCGACGTTCACCGTCCGCACGCGCTGCATCATCTCCAAGGCGCGTTGAATCTGTTCGGAAACGGCCGTGCTCGGCGACAACTTCGCCTGACGCTCGCGGGTTTCAATGTTCTCGCTCTTGGCCATCGTTGCTCCTGTCTGCATCATCGGGACGACCTACGAGCGATTCGGTTGCCCGTTCGTCCCGCAAGATTCGCGCGCAATATCACCGATTCTGAGCGCTTTCGTCAACCAGTTTGATTTCCTCCGGCGTCAGGCCGTAGAGCGCATACACCAGCCGGTCAATCTCTTCCTCCAACGCCGACGTGTCCGCGTCTGGATTGCGCTGCTTCGCCGCGAGGATTCGGTCAACCTTTCGCCTGATGTTGTTCTTTGTGGCATCGTCCAAAGGTGGAATTCGGAATTTCAGCAGGTGAATTATCTTTGTTTCGACGAACGTGTCACCCAGGCGCGGCGCTGCAAATGTGCGGATGAAATACTGTGTTATCCGGGCGAGAACGAACGGCAAAATGACTTTCAGTGACTCCAAATCATTCTGGTCGTAGTCCTTGAACTGAAGTGAGAAAAAATTGTTCGATGCATATGACGCTTCATCAAGAAACGCCTTAAACGGATTTCCGGTCCTGCTGATGTATATCTTCGGCCTTTGGAATATCTCCTCGTCTCGAAGCGACGCGTAAAGCCCCCGCCGCTTGTCTATCAGTTCCTTTCGGTAGTCGACAAACCAGCCGTCCCTCCTTGAAACGTAGTTCGCAATCTTGTCTCCCGCTCCTCCACCATAGAACAACGGCTTGCACCACTTGTTTTCCTTCTCGCGTTTGAATAGCACTTCGCGAGCGTTTCCAGTGTGGATTCCTTCGTGACATTGAAGGAACTCATCGATACGCGGAAATTGTCTGACCTTTCGGAAAATGGCTAAGTCCTCCTTCCGCAGCATTAAGTTGAACGCGTAGTCAAATTCTTCGAGGATCATCTCATCCTTTTTTGCAACCCATCTGCGCGGAACGAAGTCGCGACTTTCCGGCCGGTAGAAAGTAGTCGAACAAAGGAGCGTCTCAGTGGCTGCTTGGTGACTGATGATGACGCAAACGTCGTGCTCCACGTTCAGAAACGGCCGATACACTTCAGGAACGCCGATGTTCTGATACCAGTGAAGCTCGCGCATCGTTGGCTTCAAGAGCTTCCTAGTTTTTGCGAAATCCTTAATCAGGATGCTGTCAGGCAGAACATAAGCGAGGTTCGCATCAGCAATCTTCAAAGCCACCCCGATGAAATACGCGAACGAATTTGGCGTGGAGGAATCGATTTCGGGAAACCGTGCCTTCAGGTTTGCCTTCTCTGCAGCGCTCAATTCCGATCCCCAAGGCGGATTGGCGATGACGACATCAAATCCGCCTTTCGCTTCGAAGACTTCGGAGAAGTAAATCCCGAAGTCGAAGTTGACCTCATAGCCGAGGCTCTTCTTCGATGCCGCAAAACATTCGCTGAGATTGCGGTCAATCTGCTGTTTCAGTTGCGCCTTGCGGTCGTGGTTGGTCTCCTCGAAGAACCGAGTCTTCAGCTTTTCGATCTCGTGGAGCCGTTGCGACTTGAAAGGAAAGCCGATCAGTGAATTGCCGCTGACAATCTTGAAGTCGAGGTTCGGCAGCGGCTTGATCTGCTTGGTTTCCTCCTCGTCCACGACGAGGGAGAGCCAGAGGCGGAGCTTGGCGA
>DYDC01000029.1 GCA_020718125.1 Methylacidiphilum sp.
TATTCTCGTCCGTCCCTCCGGGACTTGATCGTGGTGCGTGTGTCAAGTTGCGCTCAGGCTCGCATCCACCCAGCGCAGGTAATCCCGCTGGCCCGCGGCCAGCGGCAACGCGATGATTTCCGGCACGGCATAACTGTGCAGCCGCTTCACCGCGCGCTCAATGGCGCCGAACCGCCCGCGCCGCGTCTTCATCATCATCAGGCATTCACGCGACCGCTCGACCTTGCCCTGCCACCAGTAGTGGCTCTCGACGCCGGGCAGCAGGATGACGCACGCCACCAGACGTTCCTTCAACAACGCCCGGCCGATCCGCCGCGCCTCCGCGGGCGAACTCGCGGTGACCAGGACAACACAATAGGCAGTCGCAGCATTCATGGCAGTTCCTCGATAATGTTCAGCAGTTCCTCCAGCCGGTGGACGGCATAGTCCGCTTCATGCGCCCACTCCGGCACCCGGTCGTTGACAAACAACGCCGTCTTGGAGCCGGCGCTCCGGCCGCTGCGGATGTCGTGGATGTAATCGCCCACCATGAGGATGTCCGCAGTCGCGAGGCCCCACTCGCGCGCCAGCCGCAGCACCGGCTCCGGTGACGGCTTGTGCGGCGCGTCCTCGCGCGTCAGCGCCGCGTCGAACCGCAGGCCGAACTTCGCGAGCACGGTCGCGACCGACTTGCGTGAGTTGCGCGTCAGAAGGCCCAGCTTGATCCCGCGCGCGCGCAACGTCTCCAGCAGTTCGCGCGCGCCCGTCTGGAGTTCGGCGTTGACCGCGGCCTCTTCCTCAAAGCGATGCAGTATCTCCTCCAAGCGTCGTCGCTCCTGTTCATCGGCCGACTTCAGGTGGTCCACGATATCGCCCGCCATGATGCCCATCTCGCGGCGCATCGCTTGAAAATCAATTCGTGGCGCCGTCAACGTGCCATCCATGTCAAAGATAACGCCTCGGATCATTGTCGCTCCGGTATGCAATCGCCGGATGCGTCCAGAATCCAGCCGCCGCCCAGCAGCAAATCGCCCTCATAGAAAACCGCGGCCTGCCCCGGCGTAACCGCGCGCTCCGGCTCCGCGAACCGCACCCGGACGCGCTGGCCGCCCATTGCATCCAGCGGCTCAAGGACGGCTTCGCTGCCGCCATGCTGGCTGCGGATTTTGACCGTTGCCTCGCGCGGGCCGGCCAGCGATTCGATGCCGACCCAGTTGCAGCGCCCGACGACACATTCCGCGCGTGACAGTTCATCGGCGCCGCCGACGATCACTCGATTGTGAGCCGGGTCGAGGGCGGCTACATACATCGGCCGGCCGGCGGCAAAACCCAGGCCATGTCGCTGGCCGACGGTGAAAAACTCGATCCCCGGATGACGCCCCATCACGCGCCCCGCAGTATCCACAATGTCGCCCTCATGGGGGCCAACCCCTTGTTCCCTCAAGAACGGCCGGTAGTCCCTGGTGGTGACAAAACAAATCTCATGGCTCTCCTGCTTGGCCGCCACCTTCAGGCCGAGCCGGGCCGCAATCACCCGCGTTTCCTCCTTCGCCATCTCGCCCAGCGGGAACAGCGTGTGCGCGAGTTGTTCCTGACTCAACGAAAACAGGAAGTAGGACTGGTCCTTCCGCGGGTCGCGCCCCTTGCGGATGCGCTGGCGGTCCGCGCGTTCGACGATCGCATAGTGGCCCGTGGCAATGCAGTCCGCGCCCAGCAACCGCGATTTCTCCAGCAGCGTGCCGAATTTCAACTTCTCGTTGCACAACACGCACGGGTTGGGGGTCCGGCCCGCGCGGTATTCCGCCACGAAGTAATCAATGACCTGCCGTTGAAAAGCGGCCTGCTCGTCCACGACGTAGTGGGCAATGCCGATCTGCCGCGCCACGGCTTGCGCATCCGACATGGCTTGTGGCCCGCAGCTTTGATCCTCCGCCCGGCTCATGCACTCCTGCGGCCAGAGCTTCATGGTGACACCAATGACCTCGTGCCCCTCCTCGCGCAGCCGCCACGCGGCCACGCTGGAGTCCACTCCACCGCTCATCCCAATAACCACGCGCGATTTCATCATGAACCAAGGTGAAAACCATGCCCGCCGTCCGTGCTGGGCTGACACGAACGTTCTATAGCGCGCGCCTTTGCCACTGTCCAGTGGCGAAGGCGTGACGTGCCCCCGCTTTCTTGAGCCGGATTCCCCATCGCCCCTGAAGGCCGGTGCAGACCGCGAATGTTGGCGGAAAAGAACTTGCGCCTTCTGCTCCGCATTTCCTATAGTCCGCGCGCTTTTTTCCTGAGAAACCCATGGCAGCCGAACACGCCATACCGACGCACGCAGAGCCGCTGTTTGACATCGGCCCGCTCGCAGTCACCAACTCGATGATGGTGACGTGGGTGGTCACGCTGGCCATCGTGCTGGTCGTGCAGGCGGGCACGCGGCGGGTGAGGCTGGCGCCGACCGGTCTGCAGAACGTGTTGGAGTTCGTCGTCGAGTCGCTTTACGAGATGTTGGAGGGCATCATCGGGCCGGACTTTATCCGGCGGACATTCCCGTTTCTGGCGACGGTGTTCCTCTTCATCCTGGCCTGCAACTGGACGGGACTGGTTCCAGGGTTTGGCACCATCGGGTGGGGGGTGGCGGGCGAACACGGATTCACGGTGAAGCAGCCGCTTCTCCGCCCGACCAACGCCGACGTGAACATGACCATGTCCATGGCGGTCACGTTCACGGTGCTGTGGTTGTTCTGGTATTACAAGGCCCACGGGGCCGTCGGCGCGCTCAAGCACCTGTTTGCGCCGAAGGGCGGGATGCGCGGCGCGATCCTGATCGTGCTGGTGCCGGTGTTTATGTTCGTGGGGGTGCTGGAGTTGATTTCGATTTTCTTTGTCCGGCCGCTCGGCTTGAGCGTCCGTCTGTTCGGCAACGTGTTTGCCGGGGACAACCTGTTGGAAGCGATGAACCATATCGTGAAGTTCCCGCTTGATGTGTTGGCATTGCTGCCGTTTTACTTCCTGGAGTTGCTGGTGGGCATTGTGCAGGCGCTGGTGTTCATGTTGTTGTGCGCCGCGTTCACGACCGCCGCCATCATGCACGAGGAAGAAGGTCATTGAGTCTTTTGGATTGCGCGCGACTGTCGCGCCGCAAACAAACGTCAGTCGAAGGAAAGGAAGCAATATGATTGATGCATCCATGCTGTTGGTCGCCGCGGAGACGGCGCTCTACAACGCGAAGTTCGCCGTAGCCATCGCCGGTTTCGGCTCGGCCATCGGCGTCGGCCTGGTCGGCTGGGGCGCCACCAACGCCATCGGCCGCAATCCCGGCGCGTTCGGCAAGATCTTGGTGATGGGCATTCTCGGCATGGCGTTCGCCGAGGCCATCGCGTTCTACGCGCTGTTCTTGGGCAACTAGCTCAGGCATCTTGACCGCAGCGACCCGCCCGGCCCGCAGGGGCCGCGGCTGTTGTCTGGCCGGTCACGGGCGCTTTTATGATCCCGATCATTCTGGCAGCAGCCGAGACACACCCGCCGGGGTTCTTCCAGCAGTTCGGCGTGGACTGGCCGCATTTCCTGGCGCAACTGATCACGTTCCTGATCGTGCTCTGGGTGCTGAAGCGATACGCCTACAAGCCGCTCCTCGACATGCTCGATGAGCGCAAACGGCGAATCGCCGAAAGCATGGCCCAGGCCGAGCAGATCAAGCGGGAACTGGCCATGGCACAGGAAGCGAGAGAGAAGATGCTCGCCGACGCGAACAAGCAGGCGCAGCAGTTTATTGACGAGGCCCGCGCCGCCGCGGCGCGCCAGGGCGACCAGCGCCTCCAACAGGCCATCGCGCAGGCGGAGCAGCTTATCGCCAAGGCCCGCGAAGCGACCGATCTGGACCGCCAGCGGATGATGGCCGAGCTGAAACGCGAGGTTGGCCGGCTGGTGATTGACACGACAGCGAAGGTCACCGGCAAGGTTCTCACGCCCCAGGACCAGCAGCGGCTGGCCGAGGAAACGGCGAAGCAACTGGCCGCTTGATAATCCACGATGACAACCCCACGCGAAGCCCGACGCATCGCGCGCGCGCTGTTCCGCGAGAGCTTCACCGACGGCCGGCTGGATGAGGCCAAGGTGCGGCAGGCGATCCAGCAGCTCGCCGCGGCCAAGCCGCGGATGCTCGTGGCGATCCTCAAGAGCTGCGAACGGCTGGTGCGGCTCGAAGTGGAGCGCAACACCGCCCGCGTCGAGAGCGCGGCGGAACTGGACGCCGGCCTGCGCGAGCGGCTGACGGCGCAGTTGCAGAAGATCTACCGGCGGCCCGTCGCGGCGGAGTTCCGCGTGAACCCGGAGCTGCTCGGCGGCGTGCGCGTGCGGATCGGCAGCGACGTCTGGGACGGCAGCGTGTCGGGACGGTTGAGTGAGTTGAGTGCGGCTTTGTAAACGGAAAGAAGTTTATGGCGAACATCCTTCAGGAGATCGAGAAACAGATCGCCGGCGCGAAGACCGGCGTCGCGCGGCAGAATGTCGGCGTCGTCCGCGAGATCAGCGATGGCGTGGCCAGGATCGAGGGCCTCTCCGATGCGATGCTCAACGAGATGATTGACTTCGGCAACAACGTCATGGGCCTCGCGCTCAACCTCGAAGAGACCGAGGTCGGCGCGGTCATCCTCGGCGACTATATCGGCATCAAGGAAGGCACGGAATGCCGCACCACCGGCCGCCTGCTCTCCGTGCCCGTCGGCAAGGCATTGCTCGGCCGCGTCGTGGACTCCCTCGGCCGCCCGCTCGACGGCAAAGGGCCGATCCAGACCGACACGTTCTATCCCGTCGAGAAAATCGCCCCCGGCATCATCAAGCGCCGCTCGGTCAGCCAGCCGGTCCAGACCGGCATCATGGCCGTGGACGCGATGATTCCCATCGGCCGCGGCCAGCGCGAGCTGATCATCGGCGACCGTTCGACCGGCAAGACCACCATCTGCATTGACACCATCATCAACAACGCGCGCCTGAACCGCGCCGCGGAGCAGGCCGGCGACAAGAACTACCGGCCGCTCTACTCCATCTACGTCGCGGTCGGCCAGAAGCAGTCCAACATCGCCCGCGTCATCGGCGTCCTCGAGGAAAACGGCGCGATGCCCTACACGATCATCGTCGCCGCGGCCGCGTCCGACAACGCCGCCAACCAGTATCTCGCGCCGTTCTCTGGCGCGGCGATGGGCGAGTGGTTCATGGACAACGGCATGGACGCGCTCATCATCTACGACGACCTCTCCAAGCACGCCGTCGCCTACCGCCAGGTGTCGCTGATTCTGAAGCGCCCGTCGGGCCGCGAGGCGTATCCAGGCGACGTGTTCTACCTTCACAGCCGCCTTCTGGAGCGCGCCGCGCGCCTGAGCGAGCAGGCGGGTAACGGTTCGCTCACCGCGCTGCCGATCATCGAGACGCAGCTCGGCGACGTGTCGGCTTACATCCCGACCAACGTCATCTCCATCACCGACGGCCAGATTTACCTGGAGACCGACCTGTTCTACCAGGGCGTGCGCCCGGCGATCTCGGTCGGCCTCTCGGTCTCGCGTGTCGGCTCGGCCGCGCAGGTCAAGGCGATGAAACAGATCGCCGGCCGCATCAAGGGCGACCTCGCGCAGTTCCGCGAGCTGGCGGCGTTCGCGCAGTTCGGCAGCGACCTCGACGCGAAGACGCAGGCGCAGCTCGAGCGCGGCAAGCGCATCGTCGAGCTGTTCAAGCAGAACCAATACAACCCGCAGCCCGTCGAAGTGCAGACCGTCGTCCTGTGGGCGGTGCAGAACGCGTTCTTCGACGACGTGGCGGTGGACAAGATCAAGGACTGCCAGGCGCGGATGAGCGACTACTTGATGTCGCGGAAGCCGGAGTTGATGGCGAAGATTGTGAAGGAAAAGGCGCTGAACGACGCCCTGATCGCCGAGATCAAGGTGGCGGTCACGGAGTTCAAACAGACGTATCGGTCATAGGAGCCAACAGATTACAAACTTGAGGTCGCAATTTGCGACCTCAAGAGCCGAGCATGATCATGGCCTACGAAACAGCAATCCAGCGAGCGAGAAGGATCGAGAACCTGATCCTGACCGTTCGCGGCCAGCGGGTGATGCTGGATTCGGATCTGGCCAGGATTTACGGAGTGACGACCAAAAAGCTCAATCAGCAGTTGAAGCGGAACCATCTCCGGTTCCCGGAAGACTTCGCGTTTCAGCTTACAGCCCAAGAACTTGCAATCTTGAGGTCACAAAATGTGACCTCAAGATCTCACGGCGGTCGTCGTTTCCTGCCTTGGGTTTTCACCGAGCACGGCGCGATCATGCTCGCCAGCGTGCTCAACAGCCCGGTGGCTGTCCAAGCCAGCGTCCGCGTCGTTCGGGCGTTCGTGTTCATGCGCGAGCAACTGACGAAAGCCGGCCAGATCAGCACCGCCGAAGTGGTGAAGAAGCTCGCCGAACTCGAAGGCCGCGTCGGCCAGCACGACGAGGCCATCCGGCTGATTTTCACGGCGCTGAGACAATTGCTGGAGCCGCCGCTGGCTGCCGACGACGAGCCGAAGGGGCCGATTGGTTTTCAAGTAAGAGAAAGGGGGCCGCGATACGTCATCCGGCCCCGACGATTCGCACACAACTAGCCATGGCGAGCACGCGCGATCTACGCCGACGCATCCGGTCGGTCAAGAGCACATCGCAGATCACCAAGGCGATGCAGATGGTGGCTGCCTCGAAGATGCGCAAGGCCCAGCAGGCCGCGCTCGCGGGGCGGCCCTACGCCGAGATGCTCAACACCGTGCTCGCGGAGGTCACCGGCAACCTTGGCGATTTCCACCATCCGTTGCTGGAGGAACACCATACCGGCCGGCGCGCCGTCATCCTCATCACGACCGACCGCGGCCTCTGCGGCGCGCTCAACGGCAACATGCTCCGCCATGCCGCCGAACTGGATCGCGACACCACCGCGTTCATCTGCGCCGGCAGGAAGGGCGCGCAGTTCGTCGCCCGCACCAAGCGCCAGCTTGCCGCCGAGTTCACCTACAAGGACACGCCGAAGTTCGACGAGGCGCGCGCCATCACGAAGTTTGCAATGGACCTCTTCACGCGCGGCGAGGTGGACGACGTGAGCGTGCTGTTCACGAGCTTCGTTTCGACGCTGAACCAAAAGCCGGAGCTTCGGCCGTTGCTGCCGATAGGCGAACTGCAGGCCGTCGAGGCGGGCCTCGCCGTGCCGGAGACCGAAGCCGAGATGGTCCGCGGCGCGACGGAATACCTCTTTGAGCCGTCGGCGGACCAGGTGCTCGGCGCGTTGCTGCCGCACTACGCGAACTATCGCGTCTATCAGATGCTGCTCGAGGCAAAGGCCAGCGAGCACAGCGCGCGCATGGTGGCGATGAAGAACGCCACCGACAACGCGCAGCAGCTCGTGAAAGACCTGACGCTCGAATACAACAAGATCCGCCAGGCCACCATCACGAAGGAACTCTTGGAGATCGCCACCGCGCAAATGGCGGTGGGTTGAGGTTTGTGACACATGAATAAAGGCAAAATAGTTCAAGTCATCGGGCCGGTCGTGGACGTCGAGTTCACGGACCAGTTGCCCGCCATCTACAACGCGCTGACCGTGGAGTTCCCCGCGAGCGGCAAGACCGTCAAGCTGACGCTCGAAGCCGAGCAGCATCTCGGCGACCATTGGGTCCGCGCGGTCGCGATGGGCTCCACCGAGGGCCTCAAGCGCGGCATGGAGATCACCGACACTGGCAAACCGATCATGATGCCCGTCGGCGACTGCGTGATGGGCCGCGTGTTCAATGTCCTCGGCGAGCCTGTGGACGAGCGCGGGCCGGTCACGGCCGACAAGTTCTATCCGATCCACCGTCCGCCGCCGCCGCTGGCCGACCAATCCACCAGTCCGCAGTTGCTGACGACCGGCATCAAGGTCATTGACCTCATCTGCCCGTTCCTCAAGGGCGGCAAAGTCGGCGCGTTCGGCGGCGCGGGCGTCGGCAAGACCGTCGTCATCATGGAGTTGATCAACAACATCGCCAAGATGCACGGCGGCGTGTCGGTGTTCGCCGGCGTCGGCGAGCGCACGCGCGAGGGCAACGACCTCTACCACGAGATGTCCGAGGCGGGCGTCATCAACCAGAAGGACCTCGGCAAGTCGAAGATCGCGATGGTGTTCGGCCAGATGAACGAGCCACCCGGCGCGCGCCTGCGCGTGGCGCTGTCGGGCCTCGCCATCACGGAGTATTTCCGCGACGAGAAGAACCAGGACGTGCTGCTGTTCATTGACAACATCTTCCGTTTCTCGCAGGCCGGCTCCGAGGTGAGCGCGCTGCTGGGCCGCACGCCGAGCGCGGTCGGTTACCAGCCGACGCTGGCCTCCGAAATGGGCGACCTCCAGGAGCGCATCACGTCCACCAAGAAAGGCTCCATCACGTCGTTCCAGGCCATTTACGTCCCCGCCGACGACATCACCGACCCCGCGCCGGCCACGACGTTCACGCACCTCGACGCGACCATCGTGCTGGAGCGTTCCATCGCCGAGCTGGGCATCTATCCCGCCGTGGACCCGCTCTCCTCGACCAGCCGGGCGCTCACGCCGGAGATCGTGGGCGAAGAGCACTACCAGGTCGCGCGCGGCGTGCAGCGCGTGTTGCAGCGTTACAAGGATCTGCAGGACATCATCGCGATCCTGGGCATGGACGAGCTTTCGCCCGACGACAAGCTGACCGTCTTCCGCGCGCGCAAGATACAGCGGTTCCTGAGCCAGCCGTTCAGCGTGGCGGCGGTGTTCACGGGACGCGAGGGCAAGCAAGCGCCCATTCAGGAAACGGTGCGCGGCTTCAAGGAAATCCTCGACGGCAAACACGACGAGGTGCCCGAGGGCAACTTCTACATGAAGGGCGGCATCGAGGAGATCAAGGAATAATACGTAACGAGTAATGCGTAACTCTTACGCATTACGAACCATGACCTCCAACTTCAAACTCGATCTCGTGACGCCGGAAGGGCGCGCCTTCTCCGACGAAGTGGACGGCATCGTCCTGACAGGCGGCGACGGCGAGATGGGCATTCTGCCCGGCCACGAGCCGGTCTCCACGACCGTGCTCCCAGGCAGCCTCGTCATCAGCAAGGATGGCAAGGAACTGGAGATCATCATCGGTTCCGGCTACGCCGAGATCACAGGCCACTACGCCCACATCCTGACCGACAGTGCCGTGCGCGCCGACAAGGCCGACCCCGCCGCCATCGCCGACGCCCGCAAGCGCGCCGACGCGGCCCGTGCCGAGATTCTCGCCTCGCTCGCGCAGGCATCGTGAGTTGAACAGCTTCGTTCAACCATGCCAAAGACCATCCGCCTCGAAATCCTGACTCCCGAAGGCAAGACCTTTGCCGACGACGTGGACATGGCTGTGCTGCCCTGCATGATGGGCGAAGTCGGCGTCCTGCACGGCCACGAGCCGCTGGTGACCTCGCTTCAGCCCGGCGACATCCGCATCACCAAGGACAAGAAGGAAAGCCGGATCGCCGTCGGCTCCGGCTTCGCGAAGATCAACGCCGATAAAGTCATGGTGATGACCCATGCAGCCGTGCGCGCCGACGGACTTGACAAAGCCGCCGCGGAGGAAGCCCGCAAACGCGCCGCCGAGACGCTCGCGCAGAAGATGGGCGCGCAAGAGGGAGCCGTCGTCGAGGCGTCGCTTGAGAAATCACTGACTGGCCCGCGCCTCACGCGCCGCCGTCCAAAATCCAGCGACAGGAATGTCGCCCGTCCCACCTAGCTTTCGATGTGGGAGCCGGGACCGAGGGCGTCGAGCTGGCCGTTGTCGAATTCCACCAGCAGGCCCAGTTTCACCAGCGCGTCCACGTCGCCCTTCACGTCCTGTTCGCTGACGGCCTGCGCGGCGAAGTGGTCGCGCAACGTGTGGCGGTTGGGCTTGTGGCCGCGCCGGGCGGGGGCGGCGGTCATCGCCAGCATCTCCTGCTGGCGGGGCGTGAGGGCATCGCGCGGCGAAACGTGGCGCGGCCGGTGGCGGCAGGCAAATTGGTGGCCAAGGATGTCGCGGAAGAGTTGGAGGCCCTTCTGGTTGAGCGCGTGGCGCAGCAGGGCCAGGAAATGGCCGGGCGCCTTCTTCTCCTTGTCCCAAGCCTCAGAGCAGGCGCGGCGCAGGTCGCGGCATTCGAGGTCTTTGACGTGCGCGGCGTGGATGAGGAGTTCTTCCTCGGCCTTGGCGACACGGTCGGCGTGCGCGTTTCGGAGGTGGTCCTGCGCCTCGCGGTCGTCGGCCAGGAGCTGGTCGCAGTGCGCGCAATGGAGTTCGTGCACGATGCTGGCGGCTTTCCTCCACGCCTCGATGTCGTCGGGAAAGCTGGAGTTGACGACCTTGGCGCGGAACTCGTCGAACGGCACGTGGTCGTGGCGGTCCTGGTGATGCGCGGTGAGTTTCGCCGTGAACCCGTGGTAGTTGGGCGGGCAGAGCAGGGCGCGGCAGAGACCGCACTTGGCGACGAACTGGAAGCTGCCCTTGGGCGGGTCAATCGGTTTCTCGACGGTCTTGACGGCCTTGGCGGCGTGCGCGTGGCGGAAGTGGCGGAAGACCAGTTCGGCGCTGGTGAACGGCTGGCCGCACTCGACGCAGGTGTGGAGGCGGCTCCTGGAGTCCTTCGCGGGCTTGATGACGAAGGAGATCGCGTTGGGCTGGCCGACGAGGTTGCGCCAAAGGTCGAAGAGGGCGTGGGCGCGGCTGTCGGCCTTGAGGCGGTTGGCGAGTTTCTCGGCCACAGGGTCTTCGAGCCGCACGGTGCAGAAGACCGGTCGGTCGGAGGAGAACTTCGCTGGGTTCGAATCTTTGGCGGCCATGGTCCGTGGGCGGCATTGTCGTTGAGTGGGCGCGCCAGTCAAGGCGCAACTCTCGACTTAAATCCCGACGCGCAGCGCCAAGTCCTCCTGCCGGCGCGCGGCATCCAGGCGGTTTCCGCATCCCGTTTTCCGGGTTGAGTAACCGTGGCGTCTCCGATAAGAATGGGGCTGTGGGTTCCTGCAAACACAAGGCGGGGAGGATGGGCGTGACAGCGGTCCGCTCCCGCGTGTCCTGATGCGCTTCTCGATCATCACCCCCAGTTTCCGCAACTCCGAGTGGTTGAAGCTCTGCGTGGCCTCGGTAGCGGACCAGGGCTTGCCGGTCCAACACATCGTGCAGGATTGCGGTTCGGACGACGGGACGCTGGAATGGCTGACGCGCGACCGCCGGGTGGAGGCGATTGTGGAGAAGGACCAAGGGATGTATGACGCCATCAATCGCGGGCTGCGCCGGGCGACCGGGGACGTGCTGGCCTACCTGAACTGCGACGAGCAGTATCTTCCCGGCGCGCTGGCCGCCGTGGGCGCTTGTTTTGAGAAGCATCCAGAGGCCGAGGTGGTTTTGGGCGACACGGTGGTGGTGGACGCGCAGGGCGGCTATGTGTGCTCGCGCCAGGCCAGCGTGCCGCGCACGTATCACACGTGGGTCAGCGACAATCTTTCCGTGTCGAGTTGCGCGTTTTTTTTCCGCCGCTCGGTCATTGGGCGGCGCAAGTTGTTTTTTGACGCGGGACTCAAAGACCTCGGCGATGTTGACTGGGTCCTGCAACTCATCAGGAGCGGCGTGCCGATGAGGTTGCTTGGCAGGTTTACCTCGGTGTTCACCGAAACGGGACACAACAGGGGACGCAATCCCAACGTCCAGCGGGAGCGTGCCGAGCTGGTGGCGCGCGCGCCGGCCTGGGCGAGGTGGGCGCGGCCGTTGATCGTTTTCCGATACCGGCTGCACCGGCTGCTGGCGGGACATTACAGCCAGCGGCCTTTTGACTACTCGCTCTACACGAGGGAGAGTCCAACCGCGCGAGTGACGATGAAGGCGCGGCCCGCCGCCGGGCGTTAGTTGAGATGCGCGTGACCCGCGAAAAATGACATGAAAGCCAATGCTTGCCTGACGATCAGCGTGGATGACGGCCATCCGCTGGACCTGAGGACGGCGGAGCTTCTGGAGCGGCATGGCCTCAAGGCGACCTTCTACGTGCCCGCATCGGACGAAACGCGACCGGTGATGTCGAAACAGCAGGCGCGGGAGCTGTGCGGACGGTTCGAGATCGGCACAAGTCCGCCACGCGCTGCTGGAGGCGAATTACCGCGGGCTGGCGGACTTCTTTCTCGTCCACAAATGCGCGCGGGACTGGGAGGCGCATTTTCGCCACGCGCTGGACGCGGTGGAGCAGCGCGGCGGAGCGGCACGCCTGTCCGGTGGGCGGCATCAGCCGTGGCGGCCACCACCCCGAAGCATTCCTCGCAGTTGACGCCAGGCAATCCTCGACAAGCCCGCGGTGGTTGCGCGCATGGAATTCCAGCGGTTGCATTTGTTGAAACAGCGCGTGCAAGGATGGGCCGCCATCTCGGCGCGAAACTCGCGCGCGGCAGGCGACTGCCAGAGCCGGCGCACGTCGAAGCCGCAGTCGCGCAGGTTGCCAAGCTTGCGATCGAGGACCACGCACGGATAGACGTCCCAATAGGGATCAACGTAGCCAAACGCGGCGCCGGCCAGACAACGCACGCTGTCCGCCGGATTGCGGAGCCAGCCGAGGTAGCTCTCCATGTAAAAGCCGCTGGCAAGGCCCGGATGCTTGCGCTGAAGCGCTTCGATCAAGGCCGCCAGTTCCTCGCGGGCGTTGATGGGCTGCAGGCTCTTCTCGTTCTGGTAGTAGTGCGAGGACGCCAGGGCCGCCATGACGCCAATCTTCCGCAGCGGCACGCCCTGCGCGACGAGTCCCTCTACGAAGGCGGGGAACTCGCGGTAGTTGGCGGCCGTCAGCGTGCTGCAAATCTCGACGCGATAAAACGGCCAGCGGCGCTCCTGCTCGCGCGCCCACTGGAAGAGCCGCCACGCACGGGCGAACCCGCCCGGAGTGCCCCGGACGCGGTCGTGAGTTTCCTCCAAGCCGTCCATCGAGACGGCGAAGTTGCGCAGGTGGCGGCCGGACAGGCGGGCGAGCAGCGCGCCCTCGCGCTCGATGATGCGGTCGGTCTCGACCGCGTTGGTGGCGCAACTGGTGCGGTGGCCGCGGCGGTCCATGGCGAGCCAGAACTCCTCGATGTCGTCGCGGTTGAACTGCTCGCCGCCGGTGGTGACGACCTGGATGAGCCGGGGGTTTGCGTCGAGGAACCGCTCGAACTCGACCAAAGTCATCTCGTCCTTCGCCCGCTCCGGCTCCTTGCGATAGACCGTCCAGATGCCGCATTGGGTGCAGCGGCTGTCGCAGCGGTAGGTGACGCTGACCAGGAAATGGCCCGGGAACGCCGGCGACGGATCGCTGCCGCGGCCCAGGCAACGGCGCAGGTCGTTGCGCGCCGCTGCGCCCAGCCATCGGCGCCAGAGGCGCAGGTTGTCGCGGGCGATGGTGTCAGGGAAGGGATTGATGACTGTCTCCTTCGAGTCCCGGGCCGGCCGCGCGTCGGCGGCTCATTTGCCGGGCTTCTTCTTCACGGGCGTAAACTCGACGTCCGTTCCCGTGGTCGCGGTGGGCGCGTTGGTCTTTCCTGCGATTGGAATGGAGGCGATGCCCGCGCCGGTCGGCGGCTGGCCTTCCCCGGCTTTAGGCGCGAGATGGTCGGGTGACTCGGGCACTGGCGCGGAGAGCTTGTCCCACTCGGCCTTCGTGTCGGGCGCGATCCGGACGGCGTTGGCGGCATAGGTGCTGGTGTATTGGTCCTGCTTGAGGTCGCGCGAGAGCCAGGCCAGCGCGACGAAGTTCCCGCCGCGCACGCCGGCATTCTGCACGCTGGCGCTTTCGCTGTAGGAGGTCAACAGCGTGAGGATGGTCAGCGGCGAGAGATCCTGCCATTTCTGGATCGTTTCGCCACTGGGCGCGGCAAACGCGACCCCCGCAGCGTCGGCGCGGACGGCCCGGCCGGCGAGCGCGGTGTTGGCGCGGGTGGTGAGGCCGGGGTGGTCATAAGGCTTCTTGGCCATGTTCTCCACCACGAGCTTCTTCATGTCCACGAGGCGGCGATAGATGCCCGCGCGGTCCACGGCGATTTGCTTGAGTTCGGGGGTGGCGATCTTGCCCGCAGCGTCCTCGTAAGCCTGCACGGCGGCATCGAGGTTGTATTCAGCCATCGCGGCGGTGACGGCGGTGGCGGCGCCCTCCAAGGCCGTCTTGTCGGCGAGGAATTGTTTCCGCATCTTGGCGACGCGCTCGGCTTCCTTCTTCTCCTGGGCGGCCTTGTCGTCCACCTGCGCGACGCCGGCCTTGCCGGCGTCCACCTCGCTGGCTTGGAACCGGGCGCGCACAAAGGGATTCTCGATCTGGTCGGCGAGGCCCTTGAGCCGGTCCCCGACCTGGTCTTCCTGGCCGGCCAGCCGCAGCTTGGTCACGTCGCTCATGGCATCGTTGATGGTCTTCAGGTCGGCGGTAATCTGCCGCGCCAGCGGCTGGAACAACGTGATCCATTTGGCGTCGGCGTCCTGCTTGGCCTCCGCGTAACCACCCATCCACTTGAGGGCGTCCTTGAACTTGCCGTCGTTGACCGCCTGCACGCCGAGGTAAAGCTGCGCGAGCGTCCAGGCCCACGGCAGTTGCGCCTTCAGCTTGGGCTGCACGGCGTCGAGCTTCTGGGCGCCCGAGAGCAGTTGGCCGAGGACCGGCGCGTAGTTGGACTGGAGGATCGGGTCGGGCAGTCCCGGCTTCTCTGCCGCGGCGGCCGCGGACTTGAAAGCGTTTTTGGCCTCCTCAGGCTTGCCCATGAAGCTGAGCGCAAGGCCGATCTGGCAATCCAGCACGGCGCGCCTTCCCTTCTTGTCGTCGGGCAACACCTCGCGGGCGCGGCGATAGCTCTCTCTCGCGGCGGGATAGAGGCCTTCGCTAAATTTGCGGTCGGCTTCGTCCCAGACTTCGAGCCACTTGTTCGGGGGAGGACCGGCGGGCACGCGGACAGCGGCCGTGGTGTCGCCTGCGGGCTGCGCCGCGTCGGGGGAACCCCAGATGAGGTGGCGGAAATGCCAGATGCTGATCGCCGCGGCGATGCAACCGGCCAGGACCAGCACCGTCCCGATCAAGGATTTCCAAGTCACCGGCGGCCCGCCGGTGCTGGAGGTTATCACATGCGGCTGTCTCGCCTTCTGCCTCATCTTCTCGGCGGCGCGTTGCGCGGCGTGCGTGGCGGCCGCCTGCTTGGCCATCTGCAAGTCGCCGATCAACTCGTCGTAGGACTCGTGCCGCTCCTCCCGGTTCTTGCGGAGCATGCGTCCGATGACTTCCATCGTCTCGTCGCAAATATCGGGGGCGAACGTCTTCAGCGACAGCACCGGCGTCTTCAGGTGTTTGAGCACCACCTCGGTGGCCGTGTCAGCCTCAAACGGCGCCCGGCCCGCCAGCGCGTGGAACATCGAGCCGCCGAGCGAGTAGATGTCACTGCGGAAATCCTCCGGCTCGCCCGCCACCTTCTCCGGCGCGATGTAATACGGCGTGCCCCAGATGCCGTCCTCCTCGGTCTTCTTCTCTTTCTCCTCGCCGGCGAACCGCGCCAGCCCGAAATCCACCACTTTCGCGTGGCCCTCGGTGTTGAAGAGGATGTTGTCCGGCTTGATGTCGCGATGCACGACGCCGCGCTGGTGGGCCGCGCGCAGGGCGGACGCCACTTGGATGCCGATCTCCAGCGTCTCCTGTTCCGGCACGCGTTTGCGCGTCTCGATCATGTGGTCCAGACTGCCGCCCTCCAGCAACTCCATGACGAGGTAATACTGTTTGTCGGCTTTGCCGAAACTGAGGATCTGCGCGATGTTCGGATGATTCAGCGCGGCGGCGGCCCGCGCCTCGCGCGTGAAGTCCTCCACGAACTGCGGATTGGCCGCCAGCTCCTTCTTCATCAACTTGACCGCTACGAACCGCTGCAGGGTCGAGTCATAGGCCTTATAGACCGTGCCCATGCCCCCGCTTCCGAGGGGTGTCCGGAGTTGGTAGTTGCCGATCACCATAGGCACCACCAACACCGTCTGGCAGGTCGGGCACTGCGCCTTGCTGAAAGGCGCCAAGCCCGTCACGTCCAGATGCTGCTGGCACTTGGAACAGGCGACATTGATTTTCTTGAGAGCCGCTTCCGACATAGCGCGTTCAGATTACACCACCCCTCCGTAGGCGGCAATTGCAGAGTGGCATGGCCCGCTTGACTGGGCGCAACTCGGCACCCGCGCCTCCAGCCGCTCGGCCCCAGCAGCGCGAAGAACTCGCCCCGCGTGATGTCGAGCGTGACGCCATGCACCGCGGGCGTGGCACCGAAGTGTTTCTCCACCGCGTCGAGTCGCAGGATGACGTCGTTCATT
>DYDC01000376.1 GCA_020718125.1 Methylacidiphilum sp.
ACGCAGGGCTATAGCCGCTGCCTACCGCATCCTCTGATCACCGAGCGCAGCGAGGTTGCCCTTGGACGGGAGTTGCGCATGGAGACGTGAGACGTCACCGGAACCTTGAATATCTCGCTTTTCATCCCCTGCTTCGTGGACCAGGTGTTTCCGCAGGTGGGCATCAGCATGGTGCGGGTGCTCGAACGGCTCGGTCATCAGGTGGACTATCCCGAGGACTTCACCTGCTGCGGCCAGCCTGCCTTCAACACCGGTTACTGGGACGAGGCCCGCGCGGTTGCGGAGCCGGTGCTGCGCATGTATCGCGATGCGGAGGTCGTCGTCGGCGTCTCCGGCTCCTGCGGTGCGATGATGACGAGCTTCTACCGGGAGCTTTTCCAAGGCACCCCGCAGGAGGCCGAGGCGAAGGCCCACGCCGGGAAGTGCTGGGAGTTCACCGATTTCCTCGTCACGAAGCTGGGCGTCACCGACGTGGGCGCGCGGTTTCCCGCGAAGGTCACTTTTCACGACGGCTGCCACGGCCTGCGCGAACTGGGCCTGAAAAAGCAGCCGCGCGCGCTGCTGGCGAAGGTCCGCGACCTGGAGCTGGTCGAGATGGCTGAAGCGGAAAACTGCTGCGGCTTCGGTGGGACGTTCTCGGTGAAGTTTCCGATGATTTCCACGGCGATGGGCGAGGTGAAGTGCGCCTCCGCGTTGGAGACGAAAGCCGGCTATATCGTCTCGTGCGATGCGAGTTGCCTGATGCACATCCAGGGTCTCGCCGACCGGCAAAAGCTGCCGATCAAGACCTTGCACATCGCGGAAGTGCTGGCAAAGACATGAGCGAGTTTGCGGCCCAATTCAAGGCGGCAGCCACGCGGCTGACGCGCGACCTGCGCCACCGCGGGTTGATTGCCACCGCGCTCGGCAAATACTACGCCGGCCGCGACGAGAAAAAGGCCCGGTTCCAGAACTGGCAGGATGCCCGCCAAGCCGCCGCCGAGGTCAAATGGGAGGCTGTCAACCACCTCGACAAATACCTCGAAGAGTTTGTCAAAAAGATCGAGGCGCGCGGCGCGAAGGTATTCTGGGCGAGCACCGCCGAGCAGGCGCGCGATTACATTGTTGAGATCGCCCGCCACAACCGCGTCCGCACCCTCGTCAAATCCAAGGCGATGACCGGCGAGGAAATCCATCTCAGCGAGGCGCTGGAAAAAATCGGTGTCGAGGTTGTCGAGACCGACCTGGGAGAGTTCATCGTCCAGCTTCGCAAGGAGCCGCCGTATCACATCGTCTTCCCGGCGATGCACCTGACGCGGCATGAGATCAGCGACCTGTTCAAGGAAAAACTCGGCAGCGCGCCGACGGACAACCCGGAGGAGCTGACCATGATCGCCCGGCGCGCGTTGCGGCAGAAATACCTCAGGGCCGACATGAGCATCTCGGGCGCGAACTTTGCCATCGCCGAGACCGGCATGATTTCGCTGACCACCAACGAGGGCAACGGACGGCTTTGCACGGCGCTGCCACGCATCCACATCGCGTTGCTCGGCATCGAGAAGATCCTGCCGACCCTTGACGATCTCGCGCTGTTTCTCCCAATGCTGGCCACCTCCGGCGCCGCGCAAGCGCTGACCTGCTACAACACCCTCATCGGCGGCCCGCGCGAGATTGGCGAGATGGACGGGCCGCAGGATTTCCACGTCGTCCTGCTCGACAACGGACGCACGCGCCTGCTGGCCGACGCCGAGCAACGTGACGCGCTCCACTGCATCCGCTGCGGCGCCTGCCTCAACGTCTGCCCCATCTACAAGAACGTCGGCGGCCACACCTACGGCACCACCTACTGCGGCCCCATCGGCGCGGTCATCACGCCGCACCTGCGCGGCCTGCAGGACTGGAAACACCTCTCATTCGCCTCGTCGCTCTGCGGCGCGTGCACCGAGGCGTGCCCGGTCAAGATTGACCTGCACCATCACCTCCTGCAGAACCGCCGCAACGCCGTGCGCGAGCAAAAGGGCGCGGTTGAACGGCTGCTGTTTGCCGCGTCAGTCATCGTCCTGAACCGGCCGTGGCTGTTCCGGATGGCCGGCAAACTCGCGTGGTTCGGCCAGCGCTTCCACGGCGTGATTAAAGGCACGGCCCTCGACCCTGCGCGCGCCTGGACCACGACCCGCGAGGCGCCCAAGGTGGTCCGCAGGAGCTTTCACGATTATTGGCGGAGGCGAAAGAAGTGAGCATTCCCGAAATCACACTCGACCGCCGGCCGAAACCGCCGGCCCCCGTGCTGCTGCTGAACGAGCGACCGAACATCCTCGCTCGAATCCGCGAAGCTTTGCGCGCCACGGCGGCGCGGCCCGGCCTGCGTGCCGCGCCCGGCCAGCGCGGCCCGACGCACGAGCAGAAGCCATGCGACTTCAAACCGTGGCTGCCTGCCGTTGGCGCGAGTTTCGAAGAGCGCGTCGCGTTGTTTGCGAAAAACGCGGCCGAACTGAAGGCCGATTTCCAGTTTGCCGCCAATCGCGATGAACTGGCGTCAAAACTCTCCGCGCTCGCCAAGACCGAGGGCTGGAAGAAAATCGGCACGCACGCCGGTGAGATGACCAACTTCATCTTCGCCACACTCGGCCTGCCGGTGGTGCAGACCGACGGCATCTACAAGGTTGAGGAACTCGAAACCTGCGATGCCGCCATCACCGAGTGCGACGCCCTCGTGGCGCAGACCGGCACGATCGTGCTGACCGCCCGCAACGCCGGCGGTCGCGCCCTCTCCGTCCTGCCGCCCCACCACGTGGTCCTGGCCCGGCGCGACCAGATCCTGCCTGACCTGCCCGCCGCCTTGGCGCTGCTCAAGGAGCGTTACGCCGAAAAGGCCACCAGCATGATGTGCTTCATCACCGGCCCCAGCCGCACCGGCGACATCGAGCGCATCCTGGTCCTCGGCGCCCACGGCCCGAAGAAGCTCACGATCTATTGTGTGTAACGTCCGGAGGGCACTGCCATGAGTCGCATTGTTCCAT
>DYDC01000377.1 GCA_020718125.1 Methylacidiphilum sp.
GCCTTGGCGGAGGCGGTCGTAAAGCGCGCGGTTGCGCTGGGCGGCCTGCGCCAGCGCCACCGTGCCGGTCGGTGTCAGGGGCAGCAACATGGGCCAGCGGGAAGACTAACAGCTATCGCGGCGCACTTGTCAATCCGCGAAGGGCGGCTGCGCGTTACTTGGTGGCGACGAAGATGTGGGCTTGATCCACGACGGGGATCACGGCGCAAATCTGCTGCGCCTCCAAGCCTTGTGCGGCCAGTTCGCGCACGATCTGCCGTTGGGTCGCGGGATGCCAATGGGGCTTGGGCTGGATCAACGACTTGACGAACCGGCGCGTGCGGGTGACGGGGTTGAGCAGGTAGAAGGCGATGATCGCGCCGCATCGGGCCACACGCACCACTTCCGACAGCGTCCGGGCGCGCACGGTGGGCGGCAAGTGCCCAAACAGCCGGACGCTCACCACCCAGTCGAAGGAAGCGTCTTGGAACGGGAACGCTTCGGCGTCGCCGGCCACGAACGATACGGCCCCGGGCAGTTTCTTTCGCGCCAGTTCGATCATCGGCAGGGAGATGTCGGCGCCGGTGACCTTCAGACCGGAGGCCACCAGCCGTTCGGTGATGCGCCCGGTGCCGCACGCCAGGTCCAACACCCGGCTGCCGGGTTTCACCCAGCGCAGGGCCGTATCCAACGCGCGCAGCTCGCGGCGATTGTAAAACCCGCCGTAGAGACTGGTGAACCGCTCGGCATCGTAACCCGACGCGACTTGCCGATCCTGATAAGTGACCTTGGCGCGGTAGGGATTCATTCGTTCCAGACCCGGTTGGCTTGCCAAAGGTCCTGATACTGGCGGGCGATGGTTTCGAGGTTGAACTCTGAGCGGACTTTCTCGACAGCGTTGTCCGACAACGCCGCCAGCAGGTCAGAGTTGTCCAGCAGGCGGTTCAGGTCGGCCGGGAACCGGTCCAAGTCCGTCACCCAGCCGTCCCGTTGGTGATCGATCAACTCGTTGACTCCGCCGACGGGTGTGGTCATCACCGGTGTGCCAAAGGCCATGGCTTCAATCCACGTCAGCGGCGGCGGCACGATGCAATCCGACCGGACCACGGGCGAGACGAACAGGTCCGCGGCGGCCAGCAGCGCGGGAAAGTCCGGGATGTCGGTTCGAATCCTGATTTTGTCCGATTCGAGACGCGCCAGCGACGACTCGTAGTGGTAGGGCTTGAAGGCGAACACAAAAAAAACGTCCTGGCGTCGCTGAGTCAGTTCGCGGGCGATGTCCAGTGTCGCGTAAAACGACTTTCGTTGTATTTGGGCAATATGTCCGGACCACAGCAGTAACTTGGCCTCAGCCGGAACTCCGAAAGCTCGTCTGGCCTGCGCGCAACATTCGGCGGAGACGGTCTCGTCGCACGAAACGCCCCAATGGATTGTCTGGATTTTCCGCTCCGGCACGCCTAGCTCCACCAGACGTTGCTTCATGGCGTTCGTGCGCGTGATAACCATGTCGGCTGCGTCATAGGATCGGCGGATATACAGATGCCTGAGCCGACGCAATAGGCTTCCACCCTTGGAATAACCCATCGCGGTCACGGTCACCAGAGCCGAGCCGAAAAGGCGTTTCACTTCCCGGACCCCGAACCCAAGGTTGTCCATGAAGTGGATGACGTCGATGCGATGGTCCCGGACGATTTGCTGGAGCAATGCCCGGTTGGCAAACAGTGCCCGCTGCCCGTAAAGCTTCGACAGCCGATAGTCCTTGTCGAAGCTGGCCAGAAACCAATTGGCATGGATGTCCACAGGAAGCGGCATACGCAACTCCAGCACCCGCAACGGCGCGCCACCGTGCACGCCCGAAAGGGAAAACTCAGGTTCACGCTGGCCCGGCTTGGTCGTCACGGCCACGGCCACCACATCGCAGCCTGCACTCATCATTTTGCCAAAAACGCCCGCGTAGAACTTTTTGTCGGTCGGAATGGCGGCTCCGAAATCGTGGGAGCCGATGGCCAGAATATTTGCAGGACGCTGTCCGCTGCGAAGAGGCGGGCTGAGCCGGCTCCGATCCGGACGCGGCCTGTCCTTCGGCCAAGCGATCGCTTGTGTGATGGCGCGATGAAACTCCTCGGCAGCCTGCCCCGGGGCCGTGCTATGAGCCGCTGACGCACAGACAACCACCCGCTCGCCGGGCACACCCGCTCTTACATACGCCCCGCGTTGCTCTGTGCTGCCGGCTATGCAGACCGCGGCCCGGAGGAGCAGCCGGCGATCCAGAGCGTTGCGAATCCAACCGCTGCCCGGGCCGGCTTGTTGTGTTGGACCGCCCCAGCAAATCAAGGCGGCACGGGTGAGGGCGCAATAGCAGAGGGCGGGCACGACCACCGGCGAGAATTCCGGCACGACGACGCTGTCGGGTCGTTCTTTCCACAGGTCGCGCCAGAGACGCTTGTTGAAGGACGCAACTGAATCGCCCTGTCCCGCGCGCCCGCCCAAGCAGTAATGAGAGAACCTCATCTTGCGGCTGGCGTCGGCCCCGGCCTGATCTTCGCTCGTGGACAAATCCCACAACTGAATCTCCAAATCGTGATGCTCATCCAGCGCGTTGAACAGCGCCACGCGGCCCTCGTCCATGCCCCCGGTCATCACCACCACACGCGGCGCGCAGCTCAGCGTCCCGCCGCGCGGCCCGGTCAGCAGCGTCCGTTTGAGCCGCGCAACCCGTTTGTCGGCAGCGGCCAGCCAGTAGCCGGGCCGGCCGGTGATGCGCAACGGCACCTGCTGCTCGTAGCGCAGATTCATCGAGGCACGCTCGTTCCATTTTTCAGCCTTGAACATTGCCCCACACGTCTTGCTGGCCGCGTGCAGCCGGAAATACGCCAGAAAACGGTCCACAAAGTGGGGCGGATACTTCTGCGCAATCCGCAACCACCAGTCGTAGTCCATCGCGAAGCGCAACGTCACGTCCACCAGACCGCACTCCTCGATCACGCGGCGGCGCATGAAAATCCCCGGCTGTGGAATC
>DYDC01000378.1 GCA_020718125.1 Methylacidiphilum sp.
GTCGTTGAAACCGAAAGCTCTGTTGGGCGGATCACGGCGTATTCACGAAGGAGAGTGCAGGATCGCGCTGGCGGCGGGAAGCGTGAACGAGCCGTCCGCTGCGGCTTTTATGGGCGTGGGCGGAGGCGATGATGGCTGTGGCGGTTCGGGCTGCGCGGGTTTTTCGGCGATGGTGGCCGCAGGCGATGGCTCAGGCTTGGGCGGGGACGCTTGTCGCATTGCCGCCCTGACCTCGGCGTCGTATTCGCGCTGCAACTGTTGTTGCCGACGGACCCGCCACCCGATGAGGCCCTCCACGAGCACACCCGCAGCCAGAAGGCCCGCAAACACAATCAACGGCGCCAGCGAGTGGCGCGGCTTGACGGGCGGGGGCGATGCGACATCAGTGGCGCGCCGTGCCGGCGGGCGCGTTGCCTGTGGCCGCACGGCGGCGGCTGGCCTTGTTGCCGCCGGGGCACGGACGACCTTGGGGACGGTGGTGGCGCGCTTGACGATGGGCACACGGCGGCGCGGCGGGGGCGGAGGCGGCGGGGAGGCGCGCAACGCCGCCACCAGATGGTCGGCATTCTGGAAACGCTCGGCCGGGTCCTTGTCGAGCAACCGCTGCACGAGCACGGCGGTCCAGTGCGACACCGGCGCGAAGGCGCTCGGGTCGGGCACGGGTTCCTCCCACTGCGCGGCGAGGGTTTCCGCGCCGGTCGCTTTCGCAAACGGCGGCCGGCCGGTGAGCATCTCGAACGCGATGGCGCCGAGAGAGTAGAGGTTGGAGCGGGCGTCCACCGGCTCGCCGCGCGCCTGTTCGGGGCTGACGTAGCCGGGCGTGCCGAACCGCGGCGGCAGGTGCGGCGGCCCGTCGTCAGCGCGCAACGGCCGGGCGAGCACGAAGTCGCTCCACTTGGCGTTGCCTTGATGGTCGAACACGACTTTCGACGGATTCAGGTCGAGCGGGACGCAATGCTGCCGGTGCAGATACGCGAGGCCATCGGCGAGCTGTTCCAGGACGCGCCAGGCCTTGGCTTCATCGAGCCGGCCGTGGAGCAACAGCACCGGCAGGCAGCCGCCGTCGCAGAACTCCATCGCGTAGAAGCAGACATCGCCGATGCTGCCGGAGAACAGGATTTGCGTGATGTTCGGATGCTGGAGTCCCTGCAAGCGCCCCACGTATTCACGGAAGGCGTCGGCGTTCCCCTGCGCGCCCATGAGGTCGTCCTCGGGCACGCGCAGCGCGGCCAGCATGCGCGTGTCGGAGCTTTGGGCCTGGTAGATCGAGCCGTTGCGGCCCACGCCGATCGAGCCGCACACCATCCAGTCCGCGAGGTAATAGCCGGTGCTCAACGGGTGCGCCGGCAGCGCGACGGCGGCGCCGCACTCGGGACAGCGCTTCATTTTCCCCGTCTCCTCCAACTCGACGGGAAAAAGCTCGCGGCATTTCGAACATGAATACTGCAGAGCCATGACCGGATCGGCGGCGATGCCACCAAGTCGCGGGGCCAGCCGCCAATGTTTGTGGCGGGGAATCGTCGTTGAAGCGATGCCGCGCGTTGACGGCTGCGGCCGGTTCTGGCAGTTTGCGCGCGCAATGATACGACCGACGGCCATCTTCCTGTCCATGTCGCTGCTGGGCGCGATGAACCTGCCGTGTGGCTGCGGCGGCCAGTCCCGCCAGAAGCCCCAGGCAGCCGCTGTAGGCAAGACCGGTTCGCAGACCAACGCGCCCCCTGCGGTCGCATCCGTGACGCCCGCCAGGACCCACGCGCCGCCCGCCGCCATTCCCCAGACCGGGCCGCAGGTGCGCATCACGTCGCCGCTGAAAAACGAGCAACTCGATTCGACCGACGTGGGCGTGTTTCTCCAGGTGAAGGACCTGCCGGTGGACTGCGGCGCGCACGTCCACGTCATCCTGGATGACCTGCCGCCGGAAGAGGTGACGGATTTTCTGTTGCCGGTGGTATTCCGCCGGGTTGGGCCTGGCCTGCACGTTTTGCGGGCGTTTGCCTGCGACGCCGCCCATGTGAGCTACAAGAACCCGGCCGCGCTGGCGATGGTGTGGTTCAAGGTGACCGACACCGGCGAGCCGGCGGTGGCGTTCGACGCGGCGCGCCCGACGCTCACGTTCAACCTGCCCCTGGCCGGCTATCGCAAAGCCGCCGGCAAGGGATTGCCGGTGGATTTCATCGTCAGCGGGCCGGTGGAACCGGGCGCGTGGCGGGTGCGGGTGATGGTGGACGGCGAGGAAGTGCGGACGCTGGATCGCGTGGATCCGGCGTTCATGATCGTCCTGGCGGCGGGCGACCACGCGGTGCGACTGGAGTTGCTCGACGCCGAGGGCCGGCGGATGAACGCCAATTTTGCCTGGAGCGAGCGGACGGTGCGGGTGAAGTAGCGCGGCTTTGCTGGAGGGGAAAACACAACGCCCCCCGCCGGTGTGGCGGAGGGCGTTGGCGAAACACATCTGCGGGGAATCTGCTACGCGCCGTCGTTGCCAATGGCCTCGACGGGGCAGCCTTCCATCGCTTCCTTGCAACGGGCTTCTTCCTCGGCGTTCTTGGGCTGGTTGAACACAAAGGTGTAACCGCCATCCTCGTTGCGTTTGAAATGCTCCGGCGCAGTCTCGCGGCACAGATCGCAGTCAATGCACTGGTCGTCCACGTAAAACTTTCCGGGCACGTTTTCCGGATACTTCTTTGTCTTGTCGGCCATGTAAAAGGTCTCCTGGTTCGCTGAATTGAGGCGGCGAAAGTAGCGGAAGCCGGGGCCGGAATTCAACAATTTTGTTGCCTGTTTTGTAATGGCGACAGAATTCAGTCTTTCTAAGTTGCAAGAGACGTGAGCGGAGGGAACTGCATTTGGAGCTAGACAAAGAGCCGCTCATGCCCCATGCTATCGTCGCGATGAAATCTATCTCGACTGGCTCCACCCCATCGAACACCGGCTGCCTCCAGGTCCGGCTCATCACCGAACCCGCCGACTGCCACCGCTTCGATCAACTCCTCCACCA
>DYDC01000030.1 GCA_020718125.1 Methylacidiphilum sp.
TGTTGTTACAACAACTGAAGCTGGCGTTGCCGGAGCAGCCGCCGCCGCGACTGAGAGCGGAGCGGAAACTGGATTTGCCGGTGGCCGGATGTAGTGAAGACCTTTCGGGGAGACCCCTCGAAAAATGAGGACTTTTCGCGAGGCCGGAGCGAAACAGCTCGCGAGTATAGAAAGTTGGGTTAATCCAGCCCTTGACCTGCCGGCCGCCGGTGTCGAGGCCGAGTTCCTCGTCGTCGCGCTTTTCCTTCCGGGGCTCGTCAATGTGTTCGAGGGTCTGGAAGGGGAGGATGGCGGTGCAGACTTCGCGGGACTTGCCGTTCCAGACGAGTTCGACCTCGCGTTTGTCGGCGAAGAGGAGGAAGCGGTATTTCTCGGGCAGGGGTTTGCCCTGCTTGATAAGCTCGATGAGGTCGCGCTTCTCGGCGTCGGTGAGGTCGTAGGATGAGGCGTCGTGGCGGGGCATGGGGTGAGAGGCGGGTGGTTAGGCCTTTTTCCATTCATCGCCAGGGATGATGCGGCGCATGAATTCGTTGAAGAGCGGAACGGTGAAGGCGGTGTCGCCGTGACTGGGACTCCAGACCATGCCTTTGGAAATCAACTGGCCACGCGTGGGGGCGAGGTTGGTGACTTCTCGGCCAAGTTGGTCGGCAATGTCGCCCGATCGGTGGGGGCCGACACCCAACTCGGCCATGGCGCGCAGGTAGCGTTTCTCAAGCGGGGTCAAGCGGTCAAAACGGACCCGGAAAAAGCTTTCGTCCAAAGCTGCAATGGCCGTCTTGGAGGCAGCCTCAACATCCTGAAGTGTGATGGGAGATGCGGCTGCCGTGTCCCAAGCATGTTTGCCCCACTCCTGTAGAAAGTAGGGGTAGCCGTGTGTTTCCTGGAGAATGCGAGATAGTGCGTCCGCATTGATTTTGACGCCTTGAGCCTCGGTGGGTTTGGAAATGGCGACCTCGGCTGCGGGTGGTGGCAAGGCTCCGATTTCAGGAAAATCGAAGAGACGTTCAGCGTAGGACTTAGCCCGGCCCGTGCGCCCGCGAAGCTGGGGCAGGCCCGCGCCGATGAGCACGACGGGAAGCTGACGCTGGGCGCAACGATGCAAAGCGGTAATGAGCGCCGCCAGTTCCTCCTCGGGCACATACTGCAACTCATCAATAAACAGAGCCAAGGCGGTGCCGGCGTCTTGGGCAGCGTTACCGGCCGCTTCCAGCAGGGCCTGCAAGTCGTGCTCCAGATCGCCGTTGTCGGCAAGACCCGGCTCCGGCTCAAAGTCGAGGCCGACTTCGATGTCCTGGTATTTCACTTTCAGGGCCTTGGCGAAGCCAGCGAGACCGCGCAGCGCACGGGTGGCGTGCGCCTTGGCCTGCTCAAGGCGTGAGAGTCGGAGCAAGGCTTGCCGTAATTGAGGCGCGAGCAAAGCGGGCAGAGAGCGATTCTCCGGGGCCTCAATGCGCATCGTGTGGATGCCCGTGCTCTCGGCGTCATCGCGCATTCGGTCCAGCAACACGGTCTTGCCAACACCACGCAACCCCACCATCAAGATGCTTTTGGCGGAAGACCGGCGGCGAACCCTCTCGATGGCGACTCTAATGGCCTCGCGTAGCTCATCGCGACCTGCGAGTTCCGGCGGTTTCGTTCCGGCACCTGGTGCAAACGGGTTTGTTACAGGATTCATGAGGGAACATTTATACAGAAGTTAGCTGATTTACAATGTTTTTATAAATCGGCTAAGGTCCGTCAAATTGGGAGCCGGCCGGGTTGATGGCCATGTGGATCATTTCTTGTAATCGGTGAAGCTCGCGGCGAGCGCGGCAAAGGTCTTCGGCGGGTGTGTCTGGAAGCCGTTTTCATCCACGAAAACGAAATCGTAACGCTGGCCGTTTTCCTCGGCGGCGGTGGCGTCGGCGCACCATTGTCTGAGCCGGGCCATCTTCTGCGGCAGGTCGAGTTCCTGGCGGCCTTTGGTCTCGACGATCCAGACCAGCCCGTCTTTGGTGCGCACGATGAAGTCGGGAATGTAGTTCGAGAGGTCTCCGTTGGTCTTCACGTAGTCGAGCTTGAAGCCGACGGCGAGATAATTCTTCGCGAACGCCTGCACGTCTGGCGCTTCCTCCAGAAAGGCGGCGAAACGGAGTTCAAAGCCGCCGGAGTTCGGCTCACCGACGACTTTGTTGAAGATGCTCTTCTCGGCGGTGAGGTAACCCCGGTAGTCGGTGCGGAAAGGCCGCATCTCCTTCAAGCGGATGCGGTCCTCGATGCGGGTCGTGCCGGTTTCCTGGATTGTGAGCGCGTTGATGGCAGCCTTGAACGAGTCGTAAAGAATCTTGCCCGCGTCCGGCTCGGAGAGGTTGCGCAGCACGACGGGGTCTTCCATGTTGACGGGCGAGGGGCTGAAGAGATGCTCGCGCATGAAATCTCGGACTTTCGGGTAGAGCACATCGTAGCCGCCGACGAGGCGGAGGTCTTTGAGCAGTTGCCGGGCAAAGAACGCGACCACGGAGCGGTAATCCGCCGGGCCGGCGCCGTCGAGTGTGATGGTGTGGTGAATCTCCGAGTCGAGCATCGTCTTGAAAACGATCTCGCGGGTTTCCTCGGGAGAGAAGGGTCTCAGCGGCAGACGCTGATTGCCGAACTTGGCGGGATCGAGCGCGTCGAGGTTTTTGAACTCTCTCTGGTAGCGGCGGCTGAGCTTCGGCAGGGGGATGTCGAGTTCGTCGAGGTTCTTCTCTTCGTTCTCCGCGTCCACCTCGACAATCAGCGAATCGTGGCGCGTCGTGCCGCCGCCCATCGGGACGTGCTCGAAGGTAACGCCTTCGGTTTGGATAGATTCGACGAACTCCATGAAGGCCGGCGTTCCCATGACAGAGACCGTTTCGCGAACGGCGTCGTTGCCGAAATACATCCGGCGCAAACCGCGGCCGATGGTCTGCTCCGGGAGAATGTCGCTGGCCGCGCTGAAGGCGCGCAAGCCAACGACGGTGGTGACGTTGCGCACGTCCCATCCCTCTTTGAGCATGAGAACCGAGACGATGGCTTTGCAGGGCGAGGCCGGCAAATCAATCTCGTTGGCGGCTTTGCGGAGCACCTCAAGCTCCTCTTTGCTCTTTCCGCTGGCCGATTCCGAGATTTCGCCGTTGTTCTTGGTGTGGATGACCAGAACCGCGCCCTGCAACTCCGGGCAAATCTTCTGGAGATATTCGCCGACCTCGTCACAGTTGCGTGTGTCGTCCACCATCACAAACAAGACCGCCTTCTTGCCAAGTTGCTTGTGCTCCGCGTAACTCTTGCGCCATTCCTCGATGCCGAGCTTGAGATAGTCATCGTATTTCTCGGTGAAGATGGCGCTTTTCCGCTCGCTGAGCTTTGCGCGGCTGGCGGCGTCGGGCAGGACAGGATGCTTGACGACGTTCTGATGGATCGCCTCGACGAGCGGGTAGTCGGAAACCGTTTGCACGAAAATCGCGCCGTTGTCATGTCGCGGCGTGGCAGTGACGTCCACCTGCAAGGCGAGGCGCCGATCTTTTTGCAGCATCCGGTGGTGGATGTCTTGAATGGACTTGAACCACGCCATGCGCGGGTCGTGGATGTGATGGGCTTCGTCGTTGAAGATGGCCAGCTCAACGACTTCCCGGATGATCTCGCCGAGATCGGTCTTGCTGTCGGTCGTCTTGCCGACGGGCTTCGCGCCGAACGGCGCGAGGAAATAATCCCGCAAGTCGTCGTCTTCGAGCGAGGGGTCGCGCACCTCGCCGAGGAAGACGCGGTGGATGTTCGTCAGGAAAAGATTCCCCGTGTCGCGGACGATCCGAACGTCGTCTTGGATGTGGAGAGTGAGTTGGAAGTCGTCCCGCCAGTTGCGGCCCTCGTGGCCGTTGTGAGGGAGAATCGGGTCGTTGAAGAAAATCTTGAGGCCGTCGAAGTCGGCCCGAAGGCGGTCGAGCACGATGATGTTCGGCGCGATGACGAGGAAGTTCCGCGCCAGAGTGGAGTCGGCTTCGTAGAGCTTGTGGAAGAAGCTCCATGCGATGAGCAGCGAAAGGACTTTGGTCTTGCCCGCGCCGGTCGCCATCTTGAGAACGTAGCGCGGCCAATCCTCGGCGAACATTCCCGACGAGACAGCGCCCGAAGCATCGAAGCGGATGAGATCGTATTTGTCGCGAGCGCCGCGGACCTCGTAAAGCCAGATGACGGTCTCGACGGCTTCGCGCTGGGCGAAGTAGTAACGGAACGTGGATAGGGAACTGTCGGCGTTTTCCGTCAGGTGCCCGGTCTCAAACCAATGCCGGAGCAGGGCAACGGTAGCCGGCGAGGCGCCGGCATAGCCCTTGTTGCGCCACGCGTGGACCTCATTGCGGACTTTCGCAACGAGCGGCGGGAGCAGTTTTTCGTAGGCGGTGCTGCGGAGTGCCTCATCGGCAGGAAACCATCGGTGATCCGGTATCAGCGGCTCGTAGGGCGAAATCGGAAAGTGAGGATGCAGCACCATCGGCTTCTTTTACCCGAAGCCGCGCAGTCTGGCAAAGCCTTTGGCAGCGTCAACGGCAGCCAGCGGGACACGGAGAAGTTGCTGCGCGATGAATCGCGCAACTCACGGCCAGGAGGAAAAGTTCGCCCTACGGGTTCTGCTTGAGCGCCGCGGTCAACGGCGGCGGCGTCTGTGGCAGGGGTTGGCTCACACAGGGGATCGAGGCGGAGAGGGTGTTGATGACGCGGCCGGGGACGATGCCGAGGGCGAGTATGCCGGTGATGAGCAGGACGCAGAGCGCGCGGGTGGGCCAATCCAAGCGGATGGGCGGCTGGTCGCCGGCGTCGCGGAAGCAGGCCTCGCGGACGACGCAGAGATAGTAGTAGATGGCGATGGCGGCGTTGACCACGGCGATGATGACCAGGGCGAGGTAGCCCTTGGCCAGCGCGGCGGACAGCAACGTCAGTTTGCCCATGAACCCGACGAAGGGCGGGATGCCGGCGAGGGCGAAGATGCCGACGAGGAGCGTCAGGGCCAGCAGCGGCGAGCGGCGGTGCAGTCCGGCCAGTTCCTCCATCGAGACGTTGACGCCGTCGCGGGAGACTTTGCAGATCACGACGAAGCACGCCAGGACCATGAACAGGTAGCCGACGATGTAGTAGAGCGCGGCGGCGTAGCCCGTCCCGTCGAGGGTGACGAAGCCGATGAGGGCGTAACCGGCGTGGGCGATGCCCGAAAACCCCAGCAGTCGCTTGAGGTCCTTCTGCACCAGCGCGATGAGGTTGCCGTAGAACATGGAGGCGGCGGCGAGGCAGGCGAGCAGGTTCGCGATGGTCTGGTTGTCCGGCGACGCCAGCGAAACGAACCGCACGAGGACGGCCACCGCGCCGACCTTCGGCAGGGAGGCGATCAGGCCGGCGGTTTCGTTGGACGCGCCCTGATAGACATCGGGCGTCCAGAAATGGAAGGGGAACACCGCGAGCTTGTAGTAAAGCCCGCAGAAGGTCATCGCCAGTCCGGTGATGGCCAGCGGCGAATGGATCACCGGCTGGAGTTTCACCATCATCTGCGGCAGCGAGGTGGTGCCCGTCAGGCCGTAGAGGTAGCTCATGCCGAAGAACATGATGCCGTTGGCGGCCACGCCGAACATGATGTATTTGATGGCCGACTCCATCTGGACGCGCTGGCCTTCGCGTTCGCGGCGCATCGGCACCAGCAGGTAGAGCGGGAAGGAGGAGAGTTCGAGCGCCACGACGAGTGTGATGATGTCCACGCAGCTCACGAGCATGAGGAGTCCGCTGACGCTTATCGTCAGGAGGAGGAAATACTCCGGCTTGATCTCGTCGAGGATGTCGGTGAGCTGGCCGCTGAGGAGCGCGACGAGCGTGAAGCCGCAGGCGAGGACGAGCTTCAACGCCTGGGAGAACAGGTCCACCCGATACGCGCCGTCGAAGAGCACGGCTTCCTGTCCCAAACAGAAGGCGCAAGCGACCGTGGTCGCCAGCGCCGTGGCCAGCGCGGCAAGCCGGGCTTGTCCGGCGCGGCTCTCGCCCAAGCAGATCACAAACAGCGCGAGCGCGCCGGCGAGCAGGATGAGTTCGGGAAGAAAGGCCATGAGTCGTTCATTTCACTTGTTCAAGGAGACGTTGCACGCTGGCGTGCATCACGCGGGTGAAAGGCTGCGGCTGAAGCCCGATCCAAAACACGAAGACCAGCAGCGGCGTGAGCGTGAGGATTTCGCGCACGTTCAGGTCCGTCAGGTGAGACTGGTCGGGGTTGTTCGCGCCGCCCCAGGCGACCTTTTGCAGCATGCGCAGCATGTAGGCGGCGGCAATGACCACGCCGGGCACGGCGCACACGACCATCGTCTTGGAGACGGCAAAGCCGCCGCAGAGGACGAGGAATTCGCCGATGAAACTGTTCGTGCCGGGGAAGGCCAGCGAGGAGAGCGAGAACACGCCCACGAACATCGCGAAGACGGGCATGTATTTGCCGAGGCCGGCGGCCTCGCCCAGGTCGCGCGTGTGCAGCCGCTCGTAGATGATGCCGACGATGATGAACAACGCGCCGGTGGTGACGCCGTGGTTGATCATCTGGAGGATGGCGCCTTCGACGCCGGCCATGTTCAGCGCGAAGATGCCCAACGTGGCGAAACCCATGTGGCTGACGCTGGAATACGCCACGAGTTTCTTGAGATCGTTTTGGGCGAGCGCGGTCAGGCCGCCGTAGAGGATGGCGACGACCGACAGGCACAGGATGTAGGGCATGAAAACATGCGTGGCGTGGGGCGTGATGGGCAGGGAGAACCGCAGGAAACCGTAGGTTCCCATCTTCAACAGGATGCTGGCGAGCAGCACGCTGCCGGCGGTGGGTGCTTCGACGTGGGCCGCCGGCAGCCACGTGTGGAACGGGAACATCGGCACCTTGATGGCGAACGAGATGAAGAACGCCAGGAAGATCCAGCATTGGAACTCGGGAGCGAAACCGCGGCCCATCATGTCGGGGATGCTGAAGCTGCCGACTTTGAGGTGGAGCGCGATGATGGCCACCAGCAGCAGCACCGAGCCGGACATGGTGTAGATGAAGAACTTGAGCGAGGCGTAGATGCGGCGCGGGCCGCCCCAGATGCCGATGAGCAGCGCCATCGGGATCAGCATCGCCTCCCAGAAGACGAAGAAGAGGATGAAATCGAGCGCGCAGAACACGCCGATCATGGCCGTCTCCATGATCAGGAGGCAGATCATGAATTCCTTCGCGCGCGTCTGGATGTAGCGCCACGAGCAGAGCACGCACAACGGCATGATGAGCGTCGTCAGCAGCACCAGCAACAAACTGATCCCGTCCACGCCGAGCGAGTAATTGATTTTGAGAGCGGGAATCCACGACGCGTGTTCGACAAACTGGAAGTCCGCCGTGGTGCAGTCGAATCGCCCGTAGAGCGGCAGTGAGAACAGCGCGATGGCCGTCGTGGCCAGCAGCGTCCACCAGCGCAGGAGGTTCTCGCTGCGGATCGCCGCCGTGACAACGGCCGCGGCCAGCGGGCTGAAGATCAGCACGCTCAGGATCGGAAAGCTGTCGTTGTGGTTGGGGACGGTCATGGCGTGAAAGCGTCAGAAAGCATAGAGGAAAACGAGAATCAAAACGCCGACGACGGCGAAAGCGAGAACGAGGCTCTCCTGCACTCGTCCCCGCTGGACGAAGCGGAGCCGGCCGCCAATACCGCGCACGGTTTCCGCAATGCCGTCCACGATGCCGTCAATGACGCCGTTGTCGAAAGTCCCCGACGCGCGCGCGGTGAACATCAGCGGGATGAGTCCCGCCACGCGGTAGATTTCGCCGACGCAGGTGTCCACAAACTGGATCGGCTTTTGCGCCAGCCAGAGGACGGCGCGGCCGCCCATGCGGTAGGGCCAGTCCAGGTCGAGGCTGATGGTCGGCTCCGGCACCAGTTTCTTGATGAGCAGGAAGAAGCCGACGGCGGTGAAGAGCAAAACCTGCAGCGTCTCGGACACGTGATACGCGGTGTAAGGATGATAGTCCGTCGGATACGGCAGCATCTGGTAGAGGTAGGGCGTGTAGCAACCGATGAAGATGCAGAGCGCCGACGCGATCATCATGGCCGCGTTCATATTCCACGGCGGCTCGGCGGCGCGCGCCCAGGTTTCCGGCTTGCAGTTGTTTTTCCCGAACCAGATGAAGTAGGGCACCTTCAGGCCGGTGTGCAGGAACGTGCCGACCGACGCGAGCATCAGGAGGAACGCGGCCCACAGCTTGTGCTCCTCGAAACCCGCCGCGACGATCATGGACTTGCTGACGAAGCCGCTGAAAAGCGGGAAGGCCGAGATCGAGAGGCCGCCGATGAGCGTGAACACAAACGTCCACGGCATCTTCTTCCACAGGCCGCCCAGTTCGGTGAACTTGCTCTGGCCGGTCATGTGGAGCACCGCGCCGCAACCCATGAAGAGCAAGCCCTTGTAGAGGATGTGGGCGAACGCGTGGGCGCACGCGCCGTTGATGGCCATCTGCGTGCCGAGGCCAACGCCGGCCACCATGTAGCCGACCTGGCTGATGATGTGGTAGGCCAGCAGCCGGCGGCAGTCGTTCTCCAACACGGCATACACCACGCCATAGAGCGCCATGATCACGCCCAGCACCACGAGGAGGTCCATGCCCGCAAACCCGCGGCAGAGCGCATAGACCGCCGTCTTGGTCGTGAACGCGCTGAGGAACACCGAGCCGTTGAACGTGCCTTCGCCGTAGGCGTCAGGCAGCCACGCGTGGAGCGGCGGCACGGCGGCGTTCAGGATGAAGCCGGCGAGGATGAGATACGTCGCCACCGTGGGATGATGGACATCGAAGGCAACGAACGCCCAACTGCCAGTCGCCTTGCAGTGGAGCACGATGCCGGCCAGCAGCGCCACGCCGCCGGCGATGTGCACGAGCAGGTAGCGGTAGCCGGCCGCAAGCGATTCGGGCCGGCGGCGGAACCAGACGAGAAAGACCGACGAGAACGCCATCAGTTCCCAGAACAGGAAGAGCGTCAGGAAATCCCCCGCGAAGATGACGCCGAGCGATCCCGCCACGTAGAACCAGGATGCGATGTGCTGGCCGTCTTCCTTGACGTGCAGGCCGTAGAGCGTGCCGATGATGCACGTCAGGCCCATGATGTAGCCGAAGATGGCGCTGAGCGCGTCCACCCGGCCGAAGACGAGCACCCATTCGAGGAAATGCACCTCGCCGAACGTGCCCTTCGCCAAGGCGATGGTGCGCGCGAACGCCAGGATCGGGATGAGCAGCAGCCAGCCCTTTTTCAGGCGCGCGGGCACCGCCGGCAGCAGCAAGCCGCCGATAATCAGGATCAGCGCGGGATGGAGCCAGAAGCTACTCATCGTAGTAGTCCTCCCGTTGCATGATGCCGGCGTGGCCAAACCACTTGGACAGGATGATGAGCAGGGCGCAGCCGATGAACCCGAACACCGCCCAGAACGCGGGGAAGTGCTCCGCCTTTGTGTGCGCGTGCTCCTTGTCCACGATGGCCGGGATCGCATCCAGCAGCACCAGGATCGCGAGCAGCACAAGGCAGACGCGAACCACCGTCTTCAGGTGGTTTCGGAGGGATTCGATGAGTTGGGCAAGTTTCATGGCACGACCGCGCGGGCGAATTGCATGAAGAAGTCGGGATAGAGGCCGATGACGACGGAGATGATGGCGCAGATGCTGATCGGGACCACCATCGCGGGATGGGCTTCCTTGAAACCGTGATGAGTGTCTTCCTCGGACGGTTTCCCGAAGAACGCTTGATAGACCACCGGCGCGAAATAGGCCGCGTTGAGCAGCGTGCTGACCACCAGCACGACCATGATGCCGATGGAGCCGGCGTCCAGCGCGCCGAGCAGCAGATACCATTTGCTGATGAAACCGCCGACGGGCGGCGCGCCGATCATGCTCAGCGACGCGATGGCGAACGCGCCAAACGTGAATGGCATGGCCCGGCCCAGGCCGCTCATTTCCGAGATGTTCTTTTTGTGCGTGGCCACGTAGATCGCGCCGGCGCAGAAGAACAGTGTGATCTTCGAGAACGCGTGGTTGGCGATATGGATCAGGCCGCCTTCGATGGCCGCGGGCGTCAACAGCGCGACGCCGAGGATGACGTAGGAAAGCTGGCTCACCGTCGAGTAGGCCAGTCGCAACTTCAGGTTGTCCTTGCCAAGCGCGATGATGGACGCGCCGAGGATGGTGAAGGAAACGAAGTAGGCCGTCGGCAGGCCGAGGTTGAGGGCGTCCATGCGCTCGACGCCGAAGACGTAGAGCATCACGCGGACGGTGGAGAACACGCCGACCTTGACGACCGCGACGGCGTGCAGCAGCGCGCTCACGGGCGTCGGCGCGACCATCGCGCCGGGCAGCCAGTGGTGCAGCGGCATGATGCCGTTCTTGGCAAAGCCCAGGAGGCAGCAGACGTAGAGCGCGGTGACGATGCCGCGATGCACGTCCGGCGGAATGATGCCGGTGCGGATGTTGCCGGCGAAGTCGAGGTTGCCGTTCAGGACGTAAATCAGGACCATCGCCGGCAGCACAAGCCCCTTGGCGGTCGCGGTCAGATAGACCAGATACTTCTTCCCGCCCTCGTAACCTTCCTCATCCTGATGATGGGCGACCAGCGGATAGGTGGTCACGCTGACGATTTCGTAGAAGAGATAGAGCGTGAGGAGATTGTCCGAGAACGCGCACCCGATCGCGCCGAACAGGGCGAGGGCAAAGCAGGTGTTGAAGCGCGTCTGGGCGTGCTCCTTCAGGCCGCGCATGTAGCCTGCGGAGTAGAAGACCGTGACGATCCACAGGAACGAGGCCGCCACGGCGAAGATCATGGACAGCGCATCGGCGCGCAGCGAGACGCTCAGTCCCGGCAGCAGATCAAACACCATGAAACGCAGCGTCCTGCCGGCGCGGATGTCGGGAACCAGCGAGACCGTGATGCCGAAGAGCGTCACGGCGGCGAGGAAGGAGCAGGCCTCGCGCAGATTGGGGCGTTTGCCGGCGGCCATGACCAGCCCCGCGCCGATGAGCGGCGCGAGGATTGCCAGGAGCAATCGGATGTCGTGGACGGGTTCCATGGGCTAGCCGGTCAGTTCGGAAAGCTCCTTGGTTTTCACGGAGCGATAGTTGCGATAGACGGCGATGATGATGCTGAGCGCGACGGCGACTTCGGCGGCAGCGAGACCCATGATAAACAGGACGAAAATCTGTCCGGTGGTCGGGTCCGGCGCCGTGAAGCGGTTGAAGGTCATCAGATTGAGCATGGCCGCGGCGAAAATCAGCTCTCCAGAGATCAACATGCCGACCAGGGTGCGCCGCCGGATCAGGCCGAAGATGCCCACGGCCAGCAGGAATGCCGCGAGGATCAGGAAGACGGCCGGCTGTTCGTAGGAGCGCAGGAGCGTCATGCCTTTGCCCTCCCGGAGCGGGCGACCACGAGCGCGCCCATGATGGCCACCAGTAACAACAGCGAGATGAGTTCGAAAGCCATGCTGTAAGTGGTCAGCAGCGAGATGCCGATGGCCTTCACGGAGCCGTCAGTGACCCGTGCGGCCGGCGGAGTCCAGTGCCCTTGAGCGCCCAGCCGCCACAGGCTCCAGAAAATCAAGGCGCTCACCGCCAGCGCAAGCCCTCCCCACAACACGGTCCGGCTGCTCCTCGCTTCCGGGGCCGGCTCGTCGGGTTCGGCGAGCATGATGGCAAACACGATGGTCACGCAGACCGCGCCGACGTAGATGAGGATTTCCATGAGGGCGAGGAACGGGCTGCCGAGGAAATAGAAAAGCCCGGCCAGCCCGATGGAGCACAGTGCCAGACCGGCCACGCTGCGGATGATGCGCGTGCTGAGCGCCGCGATGAGCGCGCCCGCGGCGGTCGTCGCGACGGCCAGGAGGAAGACGCCTCCCACAATGAAATCAGACGCCGGGAATGGAATCATTTGCCTGCCTCCCTGGTGTCTTTGGTGTCTGGCTGTCCTGTCTTTGCCTGGTCTGCTTCCAGCCGTTTGAACAAATCCATGATGAGTTCTTCCTTGCTGGTCGTGGCCAGGTTGTAGTCCTTGGAGAAACGGATCGCGTTGCTCTTGCAGGCTTCAACGCACGAGCCGCAGAGACTGCACTTGGTGAAGTCGAGTTTGTATTCCGACACCGACTTGCGCTTCTCGCCTTCCAGCTTCACGCCTTCGACGGTGATGCAATCGCTGGGGCAGGCCTTTTCGCAGAGTTTGCAGGCAAAACAGAGCGGCTTGCCCGTCTTCTCGTCGCGCACCAACTCGATGTGGCCGCGGAACCGCGGCGCCATCTTCAAGGACTCGTGCGGGTAGTGCACCGTCACGGTGGGCTTGAAGAACTGGCCCAGCGTGATGCGCATGCCGGCAACCAGGCTGTGAAGCCCGCGGACGATTTCCTTGATGGAGACTTTTGGCCTCATGTCAACTTGAGCAGGATGCAGGTCAGGACCAGCGTGACCATCGAGATCGGGATCAGGATTTTCCAGGAGAGGTTGAGCAGGCTGTAGAACTGGGTGCGGGGAAAGGTCCAGCGCACCCAGATTACGGTGAAGACCAGCGCATACATTTTCAGGAGAAACCAGATGACGCCGGACCCGACGCCGAAGGGGCTTTGCCAGCCGCCCAGGAACAGCACGGTCGCCAGCGAACAGCCCACGACGATGTTGGCGTATTCGGCCATGAAGAACACGCCGAACCCCATGCCGGCATACTCGGTGAACGCGCCGGCCACCAGCTCGCTCTCGGCCTCGGCCATGTCGAACGGCGCGCGGTTGGTCTCCGCCAGCATGCAGATGAAAAAGATGATGAACGTCACCGGCATCAGGGGATTCACGTCGAGCCGGAAGAGGTTCCAGTGCCAGAACCAGCCGGCCTGCTGCTGGACGATCTCGTTCAGGTTCATCGTGCCGGTCACCATCAGCAGCGTGATGACGACCAGCAGCATCGGGATTTCGTAGGCAACGTCCTGCGACACGACCCGCGCGGCGGAGATGATGGCGTATTTGTTGCGCGAGGCCCAGCCGCCCATCATGATCGCCATCACGTTGATCGCACCGAAGGCAAACACAAACACCAAGCCGACGTTGATGTCCCGGCCCACTAGCGTCTCGCTGAATGGGATCACCGCCAGGGTCATCATGGCAGGCGCCATGACCAACAGTGGCGCCACACGGAACAAGATGGGATCAGCGCCGGGCGGGACGATGACCTGTTTGGAGATCAGCTTGATGCCGTCGGCAACAGGCTGCAACAAACCAGCCCAGCCCACTTCGGTGGGGCCGGGGCGCCGCTGAAACCGGCCGGCGCCTTTCCGTTCCGCCCACACCAGATAGGCGGCATTGACGGCAACAAAAGCCATCATGCCCAGCAGGAAGGCGAGCAGTCGTATGGGTTCCGGGAAGTCCATGCTGTTCTAGCGGTCAATGTCGGGAATCACCAGGTCGAGGCTGCCCAGCAACGCCAGGGCGTCGGGCAGCATCATGCCTGCGCTGGCCTCTTCAAAGAGGCTGAGGTTGCAGAAACACGGCGTGCGCAACCGGACACGATACGGGATTTCCTTGTTGTCGCTGATGATCCGCACGAGGAACCGGCCCCGCGCCGCTTCCACCGCGAAACAACAATCGCCGGCTGGCGGCTTCAGGACGCGCGGCACGTTGCCACCCATCACGGGGCCGTCGGGCAGCTTGTCCAATCCCTGCTCGATGATGCGGAGGCTCTGCTCGATCTCTTCCATGCGCACCCGGTATCGCGCCATGCAGTCGCCTTCCGGAAACGCCGGGATGTCGAAGTTCAGATCCCGATAGACGGAGTAAGGCTCGACCTTCCGCACATCGTAGGCGACGCCCGCGCCGCGAATGACGGGGCCGGTCGCACCGTATTTGCGGCACATCTCCCTGCCGATGTAGCCGATGCCGACCAGTCGCCGGCGCAGGATGACGTTCTCCGTGACGAGCGTGTGATACATCTTCAGCCGGGGACGCATGCCGGCGACGAACTCACGGACGCCGCGGATGAAGTCCGCGTCAATGTCATTACAGACGCCGCCGAAACGGTAGTAACAGTAGGTCAGGCGCGAGCCGGTGATGGCCTCCAGCAGGTCGAGGATTTTCTCCCGGTCGTCGAACGCGTAAAGCAGCGGCGTGAATCCGCCGAGGTCCAGCAGAAACGCGCCGAACCAGACCAGGTGGCTGGAGATGCGGTTCAACTCGGAGGTGATGACGCGGATGTATTCCGCCCGCGGCGGCACCTCGATCTTGGCGGCCCGCTCCACCGCCGCCACGTAAGCGTGGTTGTAGGCCATGGCCGCGAGGTAATCAATCCGACCGGTGTTGGGCAGGAACTGCGCCCACGTCCGGTTCTCGCCCATCTTCTCGTGCATCCGATGGATGTAGCCGCAGACCGGCTCGGCGCGCGCGACGTATTCGCCGTCCATCGTCATCTTCAGCCGCAGCACGCCGTGCGTGGCCGGATGCTGCGGGCCGACGTTGAGGACAAACGTCTCCTGCGGCTTGTCGGAGGCCGGGATGACTTCCGAGGCGCTCACGCGACGAAATCCTTTCGGAGCGGGTGATAGGTCGCGTCTTCCGGCAGCAGCAGCGGCGTCAGGTTGGGATGGCCGGCAAACACAATGCCGAAGAACTCGTGCGTCTCGCGCTCGTGCCAGTTCGCGCCCGGAAAGACTGCTGATATGGTCGGAATCTCCGGCTGGCTGCGCGGAACGCGCGCCCGCACAACGACACGCCAGGAGTTGTCCGGATGAAAATAATCGTAAACGACCTCCATCTCGTTCTCGGCAATCCAATCCACGCCGGTGACCGCATCCATTGCGAAGCCGTTCCGGTCGAGCAGCGATGCGGCGTCCACCACCTGGGCCGGCTGCACACGGACATCCAGGTGGAAACCCTTGGCGGCAAAATCCACCGTTTGAATCGGATTCACTGGAGCCGGGACGACCGCGCCCGCTGCCGGTGACGTGGGGGGCGGCGTGTCCTGCGAGGCCAACGCGCTGAACGGGTCCGCGAGTTCTTGGAGGGAGTGAATCACTGGGGCGTCACCGTCGGCCACCGGCGTTTGCCCGTGAGCTTCTCTTCGAGCTTCAGAATCCCCTCGATCAGCGCCTCGGGCCGCGGCGGACAGCCGGGGATGAAGACATCCACGGGGAACAGCTTGTCCACTCCTTCGACCACGGCGTATTGGCCGGGAAAAACAAACGGGCCGCCTGAAATGGCGCAATTACCCATCGCGATGACCCACTTCGGCTCGAGCATCTGGTCGTAGAGCGTCTTGATGGCGGGGGCCATTTTCTTGTTGACCGTGCCCGCCACGATCATCACGTCGGCCTGGCGCGGCGACGGTCGGAACACCTCGGCGCCGAACCGCGAGATGTCAAAACGCGACGCGCCCGCCGCCATCATCTCGATGGCGCAGCAGGCGAGGCCAAAGGTCAGCGGCCAGAGCGAGTTGGCCCGCCCCAGATACAGCAACTCGTCCAGCTTCGCAAACTTTACGATTTGGGAGAGGTCTTGGGAGCGGGCTTTTTCAGGGTCCATTCAAACACACCTTTTTTCCACGCATACACGATCACCAGCGACAGGATGCCGACGAAGATCAGCGCCTCGACCAGGTCGCGGAGGACAAAGTGCCGGTTGTAAACCAGCGCCACCGGGATGAGGTAGAGCACGTCCACGGCGAAGGCGATAAACACCAGCGCATACAGGTAATAAACCGCGCTGTAGCGAATCCACGCGTCACCGATGGGATCCATGCCGCACTCGATCGCCTGCCCCGTCTTGTTGGCGTAATTGCGCGTCTTGCGCGCCGCCAGCAGATAAACGGCGGCAAACGATCCAACCGTGATGGCCAACCCACCCAGGCAGAAAGCAAAAACATAAATCAGATCGTAAGCAAGTCCGGCTTGCATCGTTCGTTTCCCGTGGAAACCGCCGCGCCGAAGTCATTCTCGGACACGCCCCGCGGCCACAATTTCGCGGCACACAAATCCGCACGGTGGTTTGCAGGTGGTGTGCCGCCCACAGCAACACTGCTGACTACGGCCCCGTGTCGTTCTATTGTAGCTTGCGAAGCGGGGTGCACAAGCGGTTTGTTTTTCCCTGGGCGAAAATGGGCGCAACTTGA